>PJMF01000019.1 GCA_003173865.1 Minisyncoccota bacterium | reverse complement strand
GGAATTTCTTCTACATGTAACCCATGATAATGAGCCAACGTTACGATTTCGGTATCCCAAAACCAGTGTGGATCGCGAACTTTTTTTAAAATTGGGAGAATTTTGTGATGATCAAAAAATTTATATCCAGTTTCTGTATCTTGAAAGGGTACGTTCAAAAATTGTCGCACTAAGTAACTATATGAACGACTTAAAATGGCACGATGCAGGGACGCGAGGTTCTCACGGTAGATGCGATGACCGCAAACCACGTCGCTTCCTGCTAACACACGTGCCACAAATGAAGGAATATAAACGGGTGAAACTTCCAGATCAATGTCAATGAAACCAACTACTGTGCCACGAGCTTTTTTAATGCCGTCGGTTACAGTCTGTCCACGACCACGATTTTTATTGTGGAAAATTGCGAAGAAATTCTTTTTGCCTTTAATGAGTTTTTTAATTACCTGACGCGTTTTATCACTACTTTTATCGTCAACAAAAATAATTTCATACGAAAATGTCATGTGTTTGAACACACGTTCAATATGCTCAATGCTCTCAGCTAAGATTTTTTCTTCGTTGTAACACGCAATAATCAAAGAGAGATCAACTCGTTTCATGACAAGATTCTTTCTGTGGGGCAGGAATATTAGCCTACTGTGTTTGACGAATTTTTCAAGACCGTCTTTAACAGAGGCGTGAACGTTTCTGTGAGTAATGCCAAAAAAGTGACGATGATCAAGCCAAAAAGGACTGGTGCTTTATTGGCTGAGTACGGAAAAAACACAGTGCTATTTGTCACTGAGAACAACGAAAGCGTGTACAAAAAAACTCCGACAGGCAAAAATAAAAGATTAAGATATTTTTTATTAACTATGGCTTGCGTGTACATTTCTTTGAAGGCCGGCAATAAAACGATTGGAACCATGGACAACGTGTAGTCATGACTCACTGCAGGAATGAGTAACATGGACAAACCGCATAGAGAAAAAAGATATGGATTTATTGAGTTAGTGCTTGTTTTTTGATGAAGTCTTTGCAACCATGCCAAGCCAACTGCTAGTCCAAGTAACAATAAAATAAATCCAAAAAAATACGGATAGGTTTTGACATCACAAAAAGCAATTGAAGCAACTCCTGAGCAGTACGCAAAGAGCGAATGATTGCCGACCCACAAAAATGGATGTTGAATTTGTTGAAATAACGAAAACTTAAACTCATCAAAACTCTGTTTGCCTAAAATAAAAAGGAGCAGAAAATTTAGCAAACCAGTCGCCGCAAAAAGAAGAAGATTTTGTTTTTTGCGCAACTCTTGGTTGAAAAAAAGCAAGAAAAAAATGGCGGGATATACTTTCATTTGAATCGCGAATGTCAGGAATAATAGTCCCGGAATTTTTCGTTTAGACGCAAATAACACCATACCAATGATGACACACAACAGTGTAATGACATTAAACTGGCCGCGTTCAATCTCAAAGTGAAAACCGTACGAAAAAAATGCAGTTGCCAACATGAAGAAAAAAATGCTTGGAGCTGATTTACCTTTACTAAAAAAGATGTCGAGCATAAACAAAGAAGCGATCATGCTCAACGTTGTTAGTATGCCAACGAGCTGATACACTTGGTGAATTTCCATATGAACCAACGGCGAAAACACGACGAACACCAACGGTGGATAAAACACTGCTGAAATGTACGGTGTTCTCTTTTCTACCAACTCACTTGCCGAAGCTAACGTCAACCGCAGGTCTGCTCCCATTGGCTCAATCGCCGGCACCGGCGGAGTTTGCTGCATCACATCTTTAGTGAAAAATGACGAAGTGCCAAAAACAAGATACCAACCAAGGAAAAACGCCGCACAAATGAGAAAAACTGCGATGTACTCAATGTTCCGTTTCATAAAAAAAGTGTACTCAGCTATTTATCAGAAGTCAAACTAGAAATGTTGAACGGAGTTATGTTTCCGTCAGGAATATATTCGCAGTCAATTGGTGATGTCATAGAGGTCTGATATATTATATTGAGAAATAGTCAGGGAAATATGAATCGCGCCAAAATCGTGCCACATTTAAGATTTTCTCAAGTGATGATCAAAACCATCTCCAAAAATATCTATCGAGTCGTTCGTCTCTTTTAAAAAATTGACTAGTATATGAGAATTATTTTAACCACGCATGCTACGTGGATTTGATCTACGCCGCGCTCTTCCTTTTCGTGGATTCCCTGTTTTTATTTTGCCTTCTCTTTTTCCTGAAGCATGCGTACTTTCTTCAGATCCTTGAGAAAGATAAAGAAAGATAGTAGCAATGATCTTACGTCGTTGGTTTTTTTCTAGATCACCAAAGACGTTCTCTTTGAGTAGAAGAATAACTTGCTTTACTTCTTTTTTTTCCAGCGGAAGATTTCCGTAATGATTTTCGACGAGTATATGATCGATTTGTGTTTTATATGGTACTTCTCCATTCATAAGCGAGGAATTCTAGCATGAAAAATGAGGGGATTAAACTTGCCTTACCACATAGTAATCAAAAAATAAGCTGGAACAACTAAAGAGATAAGTCCGAATGTATGCAAAACTTTAATTGGCAATGAAACAAAATATTTCTTCTTCTGTTCGGACAAAGCAAAAATATCGTCGGTTAATAAGGCAATATCTTGAGTGTGCGGAAGTGGTAAAAACTGACCAAAGAAAACAAGAAAGGTAAAAACATGAGCCAAGAAAATAAAAAGAATCGATAATTGAAAGCAAAGTTTTTTATTCATAATTTTTTTCTTCTGACTAACTTTAACACATCCAGCCTTTACTGATTTTACAAGTACACAGATACTTGGTCCTTCAATATCACCTGATTCAGTATTGCTATACAAAGAATTGTTGGAGGCATGATTTTTCCTTACCAACAGCTTACCAAAGGTAAACTTTAATGTACAAGTGTGGTTCCTCGTGTGAGGAACAAATTGACTATGTGAGAACCTACTCGCTCGTTTGGGGAACAATGGTCGCTATAAGTTTCTGAAAAATTTCTGGATCTTCAATAGTAAAATCACTATCCCAAGGTTCATGAGTTGAAGCTTCTAATTCTTGATTGGGTTGAAATTTTGTTACTTTATTTTGACTCTGATAATAGGCGTGTAATTCGTTCGGTTCAAAAAATAACATTCTTCCCACGTATCTATGATCTATCTGCGCATAAGTAGGATCAAAGTAAAACTCAACCTGGCGCGTTTGGTTATTGATCACTCGACCAATAATATGTTTGAAAATTGCTGTTCCAACTTTTCCTGATGACCAGTTCTCAGCATGATTGTTTGTTGGAATTTCTCCAGTTTCAACAGTAATGTCTAAATGATGAGTATTTGCCAATCTTTTTATTGCCACACCTACAGCCATAGTTGCATAGTAACACTGTTCAGCTCCTGTATGAAGATTTTCCTGACTTGGTATTCGAGCACCCATTCTCTCTTCCTTTACCACATCACCATTTTCATCTAGACTGACACGTTGTAAACCATTGAAAGAATCTGTGTGCCAACTAAAATTGCGTAACATAGTTAAAAAGTAAGATTGTCTTGTTGTAACAAAATCCCTAAGATCTGAAATTGAATGAATGGTTACTTTTTCATTTGGACTAATGGGTGTGATCAATTCGTTGGAATGGTCATGCATATCAATATATTAACACTATAAAGAAAGATTTGAGTATAAGGAATTCCTCGAGTGATGGCACTCGTGGATTATGTCAGAACCTGTTTTACAAACAAAAAGAAAATTCATAATCCCATATCATAAAATCTCGGGTCAGTATCCCGCTGTAATCGAAATTGAAGTTCTTTGTTAGCATTTTTTTCTGTCATCCATAGAACTTTATTTTCTGAGTTGAGTTCAAGCAAAATTCGTCTTGCTTCTATATTTGTAAATGAAAGCTCTAATAAAGTAAGTATATCTCTTAAGGTGAATATGGCATCAGGTTGATGCTCAAATAAATTAAGCATTTTTTCTTTTAATGTTTCACTTTCTATTCTTTGCATATATACCTCCAATTTATGACTAGACTTGTTGTATTTAGCATATCATAGAACAATCTTCGATCTCTTATCAGAAGAGCATTTTAAAAGAGGAATTGCACGTAGACTATGTAAGAACCTATTCGGGTCTGAATTTGGAGTTTGATGTCTGTTGTGGAAGGGATTCGAACCTATTATTCGCAGCTACCAACACAAGATTTAGGGCTTTTTACCCAACAAAAACTCTTCACCAAAATCTTTGATTAACTCAGCTTTTGATTCTTTATAAAAACTACGTAAAATCACCATTGCATTTTTTCTTTCATCATCTGTATATTTCCCCCAACGATTCTCTATCTCATTAACGCCTTGTTCTCGGGATTTCAAAATCGGAATGCCGCCTAGTCCCAACCACGACGCAATGCCTTTTTCTGAGTACTTCCTATTTCCTTCCAACCAACCAAACTTAGTCTTCGCTATGTCAAAAACGGGCAGTAATTTTTGGTTTGAGCTGAATGTCAGAACCACTACCCATCGCGACAGTTCTTCCATCAGCAAATCTCGCAACCCCACCTTCGACTAAATATCGACCCAAACCTTTTTCTACCTCTTCAGTGATAGCTTTCATGTTATCGTGACTACCAATGTAGATCGTTGAACCAGAAGATTTGTTTCCGTTGAAGTATGTTCCTACTTGTGACTCAACCTTAAAATATAAGCCATTAGTAAAAAGAAACTGAGCAACTTCTTTTTCTCTGCCTTTTTCAAAGACAATGTGAACTTTCCAACCCCGAGAAGAGTACTGTGCAAACGGACTTTCTGATTCGGCACTTTGAAATACACCCTGTTTATTATCTGGAGAACTCCAACGAGAGCTCCAGGCTGCTTCAAATTGAGCCGATCTCAAGCTTTTATCTTTACTGTAAATTGTAGCGTCTAGCAAGGGATTTGTTTTCGAAATACGTTCGTGTTGATCGGGAGTTAGCTGCATAAAATCATAATATCATGTTTGAATGCTTGCTTGTTGAACTTATTTATTCTAGAGGAAAATTCGTGATGCGCGGGTTGGACGGTATTTGAACCTTTAGGATTCCAAAAAATAGTCAACTACTTTGGGCGTTTCAGTAAGGAAAAAATCTTTTACTTCCTGCCACTCTTTGTTACTGAGGTTGATTCTTTCTGATTCTTGATCAGCATCACTAAAATAAGTTAATGACTTTAGATTATGAGCAACGGTGTCCCTACGCTGGCCATACTTTTTAACATCCAGTTCAATGGCATAAAGAAGCTAGTACGCCCAATGCTGTTTGCGCATCTGCTGAAAGCCGGGTTGCAAACATCGTACCTCCTCTGGGGAAACTTGCAGATAATGAGACCAGAACACCCCATCTTTTTCATTTAGATCTCTTGCTGATTTAAAGACATCTTTGATTTCTTCTTTTGTGTAAGTACGGAACATCCATTGCCACGCGCTCATGGTACCTTCATGAAGAAATTTTGCAATGATATATTTCTTGTTTTCTTGGGCCTCCCATTCTTTGATAGGGGCACTTTGAAGAAGATGTTGGAATTCTTTCGGAACCTGATGTTTATTGTGAAAAAAGGAGAACATAAAGGTATTATACTCATTTTTCGGGGGAAGAAGAAGAGGGGGAGATATAAAATTTCTTCTTGACTTACCATTAGGCGGCGAGGTGGGTAGTCTTTTTACTTTGAGTTGATAAGCTTGCTCTAAGCGAGTGAGGGAATTCTTTTGGCATACGTTTTATTGATACGTATTCACATATTTTAACATGGTACAATCTCGTCTTATCTACATGTTCGAAACTTTTCCAGGAACAACAATTCGTCGGCTTCTTCCCGATTTGGGAAAAAATCCTGCGTACAATCCATGTCGGCTACTGGAAGATGCTCCTGTACATGTTAGCCAGAACACTTCACCTGATAACATGGCAACCGAGTATTGTGCTCTCTTTAGTTATCCTTTGTCTGGTAGTACGTTGCTGCGCTTGCTCAATTGTGTGAGTGATCCAACGCAAGTGGAACTCAAACGTAAACCCATTCTTGATGATTGGGAACCGATGCTTAATCCTGGTCGAGCAAATTCAAGATTTAAATTAGACTATTTCCGCAACCTCTTAAAATTTCATACACAAAAACCTAATCCGGAGAGTGGTCAACAAGCAGACGAGAATATGGCTTGGGCGTGGGCAATTTTTTACCAAGATCATCTTGAAAGATATATTGCTGCACTTAAAGAAGAAGTCGCCGAGACATTTTCTCTGCCGCCTTTCTTTGAGTTTACCGCTTTTCCAAAAGCAAATATTCCTGCAGAGATCATTGAAACATTTGTAAATCAATTCGGTAAGAAAAAAGTCAAATATTTTTTTGACCAGAATCCCAAATTGCAAACTGCCTTTGCGCAATATATTCTTAAACTTACTCGAGATAAGAAAGTGCTCTCTGCTCCTAACAATAGAATACAAATTAGTCGCTTTACACATCTTATCGAAGAGGAACAGTTGCAGAGTTTTCTTCGCGACTTTCGTAGTTGGCTCTATATCCAAGGTAGCGCTGATGCTTTTGATCAGGCATTGCTTGCATTTAATCACTTTCAAGAAGTATTGACAGAATCAGGAACATATCTTGTTAAGGGATTGAGTAAGCAACTTCAAGCTGGTGGGCTCTCACCGGAGGTGACTATTCGTCGAAAAGAACAAGAGGTGAAGTATGTTCTGTCAGCTGCCGACGGCATGCACTCATTCACTTACGCCATGATTCAAGAATCTACTCATTACAATCCTGTTCCAAATAGAGCACTTTTGCCAATCTTACGGTGGAAAACACATCCCGACGGTAAAAGAGAGTTTATTACTAATCAGCCAGATCGATCTTTTACTGATTCACTGCAGTTGCCAGTTCCTGACCAATATGTACAAACTCCACTTTGGGATACAGTTGCGGGTGTATTGATTGCAGGATTGTGCGCCCCAGACGTGCTTGCAGGGTGGGGACCATATGTTTATCTTCGCGGTCTCCGCAATTCGCGTGGTCCAGCACAAATGCCAGTAGAGATTTTGCGCCGACGGGAAGAAGTTATCACGCCATTACCTACTGCCTTAGAAGAATATACAAAAAGAGATAAGCATCTCTTCTCAATGTGATGGCATACTATATGATTAAGTGAAAGGCATCATTCGCTAATACTTAAAGAGAAGCAGATACTTAAAATATGACAAATGAATTAGAAGTTTCCCAAGCCCAGCAGCATGTTCCGAAGCTTATTTTAAATCGTGAAGCGCACAAAAAGGTTCATGGTAGTGGTTGGATTGGTGTTTTTAATACTCGCTTAGCTGTAAAAATAACTCAAACGGTGGGGTCAATGTGGTGTGCCTATATTTTCGTGCTTCTGACACTCATCTCTTTACCTGCCGCAATTGCCACCGGTAGCCCATTGGTTATCGTAGGTTGGATTGCTCAAACCTTTTTGCAGTTGGTGTTATTACCTATCATTATTGTCGGTCAAAATGTTCAAGCTGAAGCCAGTGATGCTCGAGCGCAAAGTGATCACGATACTTTAGTTGCAATTCATACTTTAAGTGCTGAGATTCATCGCATTAATGAACAACAAAATAAGATTTTAGAGTTACTCAAGCAGAGAAGCGAAAAAATCTAGAGGTTTGTTGCTCATTTGATCTTCACAACATGCCAAACTCCATAGACTCCATCCCCTTTGAGATCACCTGCGTTTTGATCACTCGCGAAGTAGTAGAGGGGTTTTCCATCCCAAGTAAATTGATCTGATCCATCCGCACGTTTGATGACAGTGATATGATCAGGAAACTGCTTTTGAGCCGTCGCGCCAGAAGAATACGGTTTCCACGTGCGCGCACATGTAGCGTCGCAGGTACTGACACCGCTTTTGTCTTTATCAAAAGTGTATAACGTCATTCCAGCAAAATCTGTGAGATAGCTCCCTTTTACTGCGTCACTTTTCACTAAATAAATGTTGTCGTGATACGCGGAAGTACTTGCCTGTCCGGCAGATTGATCGCCAGAAGTAGGAGGTTGCGCTGACTTTCCAGCACACCCTGTCAGTATCAGAGTGGTAAACAAAGTTAAAAGAATAGCGTGCTTGTTTTTCATCGTTCCTCCATTTTTTTATTCCATTGCCTTAAGTATTCTTGCAACAGTTTTCCAGGTTCTCGTAGTAATGTTCTTGCCAAACTTCTTTTCTAATTCAACCATAAATCGGGCATTTTTCAAAGATGTAGTGTCCCAAGCGTTAAAAATTTCACTTTCTGACTCTGCCTTTTTCAAAAACGTCACTGTCAAATACAACTCGCGAGAATGTTCTTTTCCATCAAAAGGATCCTTGTCGACAATCTGCTGCAGTTGTTCCCTGCTTCGAATAATAGCCGTACTCGTAAACCCAAGTTCTTTAGGAAGTTCTCTTTCAATCAGTGCTTCAAGTTCTTGGACCTTTTTGGAAGGACTCTCAAAAATCACGTTGCCGCTCGAAATAATCGGTTTGACGGATTTAAATCCAAGCTGCTCAAAAAATCCGCGCAGCGCATCACCATGCATATTCGGATTTCCTGGCCCAATGCCGCGTAAGAGGGCTACATATTTAGTCATATGCAGAGTATATCAAAAAGCTGAATTTGCTAATTAAGTAAGGACAGAGACTAAACTAATTGAATGAACAAACGGCCTGACCATAATCCTCGATAACAAACCGACCTCACTTTCGGCAGCTTCCACCCACTTATTCATTTGAACTAACTTATGAGGTTTTTTTTATTTCGTTAAATAACTGAATAAACGTTGGGTGATTAACTTCGGTAACTTGAAGGGGGTAACTTGGAGACAGATATTCAGCTTTTTTTCCAGCTAAATGAAGCACTATTCCTTCATTATCAAGGTTCATAATGAAGAAAGTATATCAGAAATGAAGTTCTGACGTACAAGTATGGTTTCTCAAGTGATGGCACTGGTGGACTGTTTGAGAACCTACTTCTCCTCCAATTTTCTTTCCGGCGCCAATATCAACAGCGCGTTCAACACACCAATTCTTCCAATAAACATAAGTATCGTGAGCACAACTTTACCTGTCACACTGTACGCGAAATAGTTTCCGGCGGGTCCAGAATCGATATTACCTTTCACAATTGCCGGTCCAATGTTTCCAATACTTGCTAAAGAAGCGGTGAATGCTGCCGTAAAATCAATTTCTTTAGTTGTGCCGTCAGCCATCACCACAGTTTTACTCACAATCATTAACAAGATGCCACCAACTAAAAAGAGCAAATAATATAAAAACATATTAACCATCACTAAGCCGGCATCGTGCGCTGTGTACGTTGTTCCGTCCACTTCAAATGAGTGAAGTTTTCGTCCGTAAATCATGTTTTGAAGTTCCATTTTGGCGTACTCAAAAAAGATTAGAAAACGTTTTACTTTTAAACCACCGCCTGTTGACCCAACCATTGCTCCTACTAAATAACAAATGAAAAGCAGCCCTTGAGCAGAAACCGGCCATTTTGCAAAATCTTGCGTCGCAAGACCAGCAGTAGAAATGACGCTACTTACAGCAAAAAAAGCATTCCGGAGACTATCCCAAATTGAAAGGTAGGTGTGTTCGCTCATGAGCACAGCCCAGATCGAAAGAGTCACAAAAGCAATTAAGAGTAAATAATAGCGAAGTTCTTTGAATTCTCTTAACTTTTTCCATTGTTTGCGAATCACGAAGAAATACCACAGTGCAAAATTTGATCCACCAATCACCATAAAAATTGCTAATAACCATTCCGAGACAGGGTTTTGTAAACCTGCGGCACTGTTATCATAGTTACTAAAGCCACCCGTGCCCATTGCTGAGCCCATATGTATTAAGGCATCGTAAACATTTTCATGTAAAGCGCGATAAGGGGTAGCTCGGAAAAACATTCCCGAAACAATCAGCGAGATCGTCAGAATTACTGAAATGACAATATATGCCTGCAAAAACTCTAAACCTGATTCGCGCGCTGCTTTTTCTGACGGAAAAGACATTTTATCGGGACTTTCCGCCTCGCCATTCATGACTTCGGCCCGATTGACGGAAAAATGTTTCAGGACTGTTAAGCCAAAAAACACAATTCCCATGCCTCCAATCCAGATTGTCACCGACCTCCACAACAGGACACTACGAGGAAAAATTTCAATATGTGCCAAAATACTGTCACCAGATGTCGTAAAGCCCGACATTGACTCAAAAAACCCATCCACAAAACGACGAATTAAAGAAAAACTTTCTGCTTTTACGGGATCGGGAAAGCCGAACAGCATAAACACAATTGCCGAAATTGTGCAGCCAATAATCCAACTGAGGATGACAATGAGTGCACCACGTTTGAGGCTAAGCTCATGAGGAAAAGACCACCGACGTGCAATGAACTTTCCGATCAAATACGCTCCAAAACTTAAGCCAATGCCAACCACTAAAGGCCAAGGATTCTCTTTGGGATAACTGGGATCATTCAAGAAAAGATAGAAAAGGCTACAAGCTAAGCAAAGAATTAGTCCAATTCCCAAACTGATTTGAACCTGAAGCGCAGAACTTAAAATACTGATCCAGTAGTTTAATTTTTTCATTCGATGATTATACTGCGAAAATGAAGAGAGAATTGATGAGTTAAAGAGGTTCTAGTGTACAAATGATGCCCGTACAGGTGACTACTCGAACCAAGGAGTGGGTGAGGGAGTTTTTGTTTTCTTCTCAACACTTTTCTCATTCTGATTTTATTACGTGTTCACAGTAGACCATCCATTTCCTACTATTGGTTCATTATCTTTGACTTCTTTTTGTGGTTGCACATCAATAGTTGCTTTCATTCGCATGAAATTTCTTCTTAATTCTCCAAAGTTCGTTGATTCAACTGCTGCCAGAATGAGATCTTTTTTTGCAACGCGCGTCCTTTTTCTTACTTCTTCAATTGAATCCAGTAATTCATTAAGTTCAACGACAATATCATAGATTGCTTGCACAGTATCAGGCGCCTCTGTCGTAATTCTATTTCGTTCCTCTTCACTGAGCAAAGACAGATGGGAATATCCGCCTGATTTGCCATTACTGCACAACCGCGCAATGAGTTCATCTTGATACATTGTAAAAGCTTTCGTCATTTCTTCATTTTCTTCTTTTGGCATAACAAGTCCGGCTCGTAATAAAACTTTCCAGAGCAAATGATGAACTTCATGGGGAACATTTTCCTCCAATAATCGCTTATTCACATCAGGCTTATCTTTATATTCTTTAATGAGAATAAAACTGACTCCATCAACAGGACTCGCTGCTTTTGCTTGAGCTGTTCGCATATTGAAAAAAGTTGCATCGTTCGCATCAACATACACCGCAAAGACACCAGGGCTCAGTTCTTTCAATTGCATTTCTCCTGCATCGAACTTTTTTCTTAAATCTTCTGCTTTATCTTGAAAACTTGGCATTTGAAGTAAGAAATCAACAGCAGTCATTCCAGTTGTACTCACACGATCATGAAATCTGGCAAAAGTTGTTTTTAGTGCATGTATATTTTGCGTGAGGTGGTCTTTTGTTTCTTCATCCAAAATATTGATGTTTGGCAGATCATCTTGGCCTAAGCCTGCTCGATTGCGCACAATGGATTCATAAATTGCCCCATATGTTTGAGATTGAGCAAGATACTCATTCTCTTTAACATTGAGAGTGTCGTGGGGGTTATTGTCTAAATGGGATTCAGTAGCTGAAGTTACCATATAAATACTATACACGAAAGGTTCGAGTACCGACCTGTTCGGGTCTGAATCTGGAAGAATGATGCCCGACTAGGATTCGAACCTAGATTGAAGGCTTCAAAGGCCTCTGTCCTGCCTTTAGACGATCGGGCAACTACTCAGGTTTGACCCTGAAGAAAGCATATTGTAGCAAAACTTTCCGAAACCCGCAGTAGTGTCTTGCAAAATTTAAGATACATCTCTACACTGTTCCTCATGACAGACTCACCCAAATCCAAGTATCAATTTTTCTTCGACAGGGATCTCCTCAAGAAGTACAAGCTGGTCATTGTTGCGTACTCGCATGTTGAGCGGCAGTGGTTCCCGAACGAGCAATCGTACTTGGCTGAGAAAGAAGTTGAAGATCGCGCTCAAGAAGTGGTAGAACGCATCAAAGAACTGGGCGTTCCTGTCAAAGGAATTCCGAGTGACAAATACTTCTTAACGAACCTCTTAGTTGACCAACCAGACCTAGTTTTGAACTTGGTTGACACTCTCAAAGGAAAAGATCTGCTCCAAACGTCAGTCCCAGCAGCGCTTGAGTTGACCAATGTGTGTTACACCGGCAGTGGCATGGACGCCATGGTGATTGGAAATAACCGCAACTTAACGAAGCGTTTATTGGGATCGTACGACATTCCCACGCCGCACTTCCAGTTTATTCGCCGGGCGGGCACGAAAGTAGAAGAAACGCTGAAGTTGCCTCTGATCGTTAAACTCAACGAAAGTGGTGGCAGTGTCGGGATTGATAATCACGCCGTTAAAGAATCATTTGTCAAAGCGGAGAAAAAAGTTGACGACATGATTTCTACGTACAAAATTCCGGTGATCGTGGAAGAGTTTATTGCCGGCCCAGAAATTACAGTGTGTGTGTTTGACGATGGCCAGAAAAAGCATGTATTCATGGGTGAGAAAGTATTTAAGAACAAGCCAGATGGAAAGTATTTCTTTACAAGTCTTGAGTCATATGACGATCTTCACGCATATAAGTACAAACCAGTTGATCCCGATTTGTACTCTAAAATCGAGCGTTTAGCAGTTCGTGCGTTTAATGGTCTGTTATACAAAGACTACGCCAAATTTGATGTCCGTGTAGATGAAGCCACGCGCACGCCGTACTTTACTGACTCTAATCCGAATACTGCGTTTGGTCCTGATAAAGGTTTGCCTTTTACGGAAGTTGCGGCACTCAATGGGATTTCGTTCGATCAAATACTAGGGAGTATGCTCTGCAAGCATGCGAAGAACATCAGTGCATAAAGTGAGTTCAACTTCGTGGCAGTCCGTCAACAAGTGGTACGACTCGTCCGTTGGTGAGAAAGGTCATTACTTTCATCAGCACGTTGTGTTACCTAAGAGTCTGGAGTTACTGCGTTTGAAGGAAAATTCATCTCTCTTAGATCTGGGTTGTGGTCAAGGAGTATTAGCGAGGAGCATTCCAAAGCAGGTCATGTATCAAGGTGTTGATGCGGCTGCAGGATTGATTGATGCTGCAAAAGAGCAAAACCAAGTTGCTCATCATCACTTTAAAGTTGCTGACGTGACAAAGCCACTGATTATTCAAAAGAAAGATTTTACGCATGCAGCGTGCATTTTGGCGATTCAAAACATGAAAAACCCAGCTGGGATGGTTGAAAATGTGCAGCGTCATGTAGTGAGTGGAGGCAGTTTTTTGATAGTAATGAATCATCCTTGTTTTCGAATTCCGCGTCAATCAAGCTGGGAAGTTGATCCCAAACATAAAACCCAGTTTCGACGTCTGGATCGCTATCTCACTCCGCTGGAAATACCCATTACTGCACATCCTGGCCAGAAAGCCTCAGCCGTCACGTGGAGTTTTCATCAACCATTGTCATTTTATGCTGATATTTTGCATCAGCATGGCTTTGTGATTGCGCAGATCCAAGAATGGAGCTCTGATAAGGTAAGTGTTGGAAAAGCGGCGAAAATGGAAAATCGTAGTCGCGCAGAGTTTCCGCTTTTCTTAGCGTTGCTCGCGATGCGCAAATAAGTAGTATCTGTTGAGATTTTTTTGCTTTCCGTCGGCTTCAAAAGAATCAATCAATTTTAGGTCTGTTGACTTAAAAAGTGATGTCATTTCTTGTTCACTGACGAGATGGCAGTAACGAACAGCCTGCTCTCCCCTTTGCCAATCTAAAAGATAGTCATTTTCTTCTCGATCTTTTTTTGAAATTCCTAAACGTTCAGGATCGATCTGTCGCTTCATTAATTGATGATCACGATCAAATTGCCAGGTACTTACAATCAGCAGTCCATCTTCAGTAAGTAGGTGTGCACAGTATTGAAGTAATTTTGTACGTAACTTATGTGATGGAATGTGGTGTAAGACACCGAATAAAACAATTAAGTCATACTGCTTTTGTGAATTAAAGTAGTTACTTTGATTAATTAAAGTGTTGAGTATGTCCTGTCGTTTCAGTGTAATTTGTGCTCCGAAGGGGGTGAGTTTCTCTTGAGCTCGTTGTATCAACATATCGTTTGAATCAATTCCTTCGTAGTCGATGTGTTGGGTAATATTTTGGAGTAAAAATTCTCCAAACCGACCGTTACCGCAGCCAATATCAAGTACTTTGACGGGATCTAGCAATTTATCTAAGTAGGGAATTAATTTTTGCCAACCTTTCCAAGGGTGCTGGCGAGTTTCGTCAAAATGAGCCGCTGTCTTGTTGTAGAACTCGGCGTTAAGCAAGTTCAGTTTCTGAATGGTTAATTGATTCATTGGTATAATACTCGCCTAGATGAAGTCATATCAGCCTGATTATACCAAGCACCTGGATCAATTACTGCCTTTGCTACTGGAGCTGGTACAGGCTCAAACGTTGACGCCAAGAGTACTTCGCAGCATCTTGAATAAATATCCTCGAGAAGATCACCGTTTATTCTCTAAAGACATGATAGTGGCAGCGTATCGTGGCTTAGCTGGGACGCTCGGCATTCCCCCTTTTGAAGAAGAGTTTTTACGCAAAATTCAGATGAAGCCGACGCGCACTATTTCAGGAGTAACGCCGGTTACGGTGTTAACAAAGCCTTTCCCCTGTCCAGGAAAGTGTATTTTTTGCCCAAATGATATTCGAATGCCGAAAAGCTACCTGGCTGATGAACCCGGAGCGCAGCGTGCTGAACGAAATTTTTTCGATCCATACTTACAGACCTATAACCGTTTACAAGCATTCCATAATACTGGTCATCAAGTGGCAAAAGTGGAGTTAATTATTTTGGGTGGAACTTGGTCGTATTATCCAGAAGCGTACCAAATTTGGTTTATTAAAGAATGTTTACGTGCTCTAAATGAGTTCGGAGAAGGAATTGACTCACGTCAGGAAGTGGAACAACGGTATGCAGATATGGCAAAGCTTGTCAGCAATAATCCTACCCGCAATGCGCAGCGCACACAAAAACACCAAATTCATGGAGATCATCTGGTGAAGTCATATAATCAGACAGTTTCGGAGTTATACGTTGCTCCTGAGCGTCTGGGTGGGTTCGATCGCTATCAATCCGCGAGTTGGAACGAGTTGTTTGTGCAGCAACGTCGCAATCAAGATGCTGCTTGTCGTAACGTGGGTTTAGTAATCGAAACACGACCAGATAATATTTCAGAAGAAGAAGTGATCCGTGTCCGTAAATTGGGGTGTACCAAAACGCAAATTGGGTTTCAAAGTTTACAAGATGATGTCTTGCAAAAAAATCATCGTGGTCATGATGTTGCCGCGACACGCAAGGCAGTGAACTTGCTTCGCCAAGCTGGTTTTAAAATTCACGCTCACTGGATGCCAAATTTATATGGTTCATCAGTTGAGCTGGATAAACAAGATTATTACACGCTTTTTCATGATCCAGATTTTAAACCTGATGAACTCAAAATTTATCCGTGTTCGTTAATTGAAAGTGCTGAGCTCATGCAGTACTATAAACGTGGTGATTGGCAGCCGTATGATGAAACTCAACTTTTAGATATTTTAACGACTTGCCTTTCCGAAACACCAGAATACTGTCGACTCACTCGAGTCATTCGTGACATTCCTTCAACTGATATTGTTGTCGGCAATAAAAAAACCAATTTCCGGGAAGTTGCGCAAAAGAACATAGAAAGAAATGGTCACAAGAGTAAAGATATTCGTGCGCGTGAGATTCGAAGTCAATCCTTTGATTACAATGCACTTCAATTAATTGAAGTGCCATACTCTACTTCTGTGAGCGAAGAGATTTTTTTGCAATTTGTCGTGCCATTTGACGAAGAAGGTGATGAAAAAATCGTTGCGTTTTTACGTTTGAGTTTACCAACACAGAAAAACTTTATTACAGAACTAGCACACGCGGCAATTATTCGTGAGGTACATGTCTATGGACAAACCGTGGGAATTGGCAAAAAAGCCGACGGAAAAGCACAGCATCTGGGACTAGGAACGCAGCTCATTGAACGTGCCAAAGCAATTGCTAAACAAAAAGGTTTTTCTAAGTTGGCAGTGATTTCAGCAATTGGAACACGTAGTTACTATCGTGCACGTGGCTTTACGGATGGCGATCTGTATCAGATTGCAGATATTGTTTAACCCAGCCTCTTCCAATACCTGGAATACGTAAAAACTCCTCTACCGTTTTGGGTTGATGAAGTAAGAGATACTGTGCAACAAATGATTGAGGTTTATTACGGGGAAAATTTCGTTGTGGTACACAGTGATCACACGTGCCGCACGATCTTGGGTTTTCTTCACCAAAGTATGTTTGTATAAAACTGGCTCTACAGTGTGGTGTAAATAAAAAATCTTTCATGATTTTCCATTGATTCCAGCGAGAAAGAAAAAGTTCAACGTTTTGTTGCTTTGCCAAGTGATGTTTTAATCGCTCGTTATTATCGCGAATATCTTCTTTCTGAAAAAACAAAGTACATGTCGCGGGAGCTCTATCTCTCCCTGCTCTTCCTGTTTCTTGGTAGTAACTTTCTATATTCAGCGGAGATGAAATATGAATCACAAAGCGAATGTCTGGTTTGTCGATACCCATGCCAAATGCACTAGTTGCAATAATGAGCTTTACTTCATTTCGAAAAAAAAGATTTTGGGCTCGTTGCCGTTCTTTAGTACTTAAACCTGCATGATACTTTAAGTTAGTAAATTGAAAGTGAGTTAACAAGTTTGATGTTTCTTCAACTGCTTGGCGAGTAGTGCAGTAGATAATTCCAGGAAAGTGCTTTTTTGCATACAGTTCTGCAAAAAAATTGAGCTCGAACTCACTACGCGTTTTGCAGTACCTAATCTGAAGGGAGAGATGTGCTCTCTGAGCACTCTGTGTAAAGATAATAGGAGTGGATAAACCAAGTTGCTGTGTGATATCAAGTTTAATTTCACTGCGTGCAGTAGCGGTAAAGGCAGTAATTTGTGGTTTGTATTCTAATTTATCAATAAAATTTTTTATTCTGCGGTAGCTTGGACGGAAGTCATGTCCCCACGCACTTATGCAGTGGGCTTCATCAATAACGAGAGAGAAATTCATGTGACGGCAAAGTGATTGAACCATTTCGCTTTCAAGTTTTTCTGGAGAAAGATACAAAAATAAGTATTTGCCAGTTTGGAAATCATGTAATCTCTGCATTTGCGTACTTTGATTGACTGAAGCATTGATTGCAGTAGCAGGAATATGTTTTTCAGTCAGTTGCCTCACTTGATCTTCCATTAAAGAAACCAACGGACTAATGACGATGGTTCTTTTATTTGTTAGAACTGCAGGCAGTTGGTAGCACAGGGACTTTCCACTACCCGTGGGCAAAATTGCCAAGACATCTGCCCCACTCAAAGACGCTTGAATAATTTCTGCTTGCTTGGGGCGAAAGTTTTCTAAATGAAAGTATTTTTGAAGTGCCTGATGTATATCCATTCACCAAGATTAGTGGATCAGCATGACAAAAACCGTAGAAAGAACGTAAGAAAAATTAGTTTCCTAAACGCGCAAAGGCACCAGTTTTGCGTGACCATTTATACATCGTATTTAAGAATAAAATAGAGAGACCAAAGTAGGCACTCGTCAGCAAAGCAGAGATTACTAAGTAATTTACCAGAACATGACCAGTGCTGAGTTGTGTCCGTGCTGATTCGATAATGTACGTAATTGGTGACAAGTAACAGAGCCAACGGATTTGCGGCGGCAATGCTTCGATCGGGTAAAACACCGCAGAAAAAGGTTCATATAAATAAATCAGTCCCCAAGCAAGTGATTGGAGATCTGTTCCAAAGCGTAGGATCAAACCTGTAATAAATAGACCTGCTGCATAAGAAAAGAAAAGTAAGAGTACTATGTAGAAAATCAAGATAGGACCAAGATCAAGAATCGAGAAATGAAATGCAAATGTGCTTAAGATGGACAAAAAACCAATTACGATAAGAGTTTTAATTACTCCCGCGATGGCCTGCCCGGTCATCATTTCGCCCATAGTGAGCGGACTGATAAATAAATTACTCAAGCTGCGTGACCATACTTCCCAAAGAATACTTACTGTCACACAATATTGACCGATACGCACAATTTCCCAAAGTAAAAATCCGAGTAATAAAAACATATCAAAGTGCGGTGTTGTTTTTGCTAGAAATTGGGTGATAAAGCCGAAAATTGCAAATTGGATTGCAGTCATCCAAAATAAATCAATCCAAGTTTCTTTACTATGTGTCGCATGATAATAAGAGTGCAGTAAGATAGTTTGAATGCGGTGCCACTTCATATGGTTTGATGTTGTGAAATATGTAAAAAGACATCTTCAAGAGAAGGCTTTTCAATTTGGATAGAAGTAATTTCAATTCCTTTTTCTTTGAGACCAAATAAAATGGTTGGTACTTCCGTTTCGGATAAGGAAATTTCAAGTAAATGCGCGTGTGGGTAATAAGCTGATAAAGACATTTTCATTAGAAAATCCTCAATCATTTTCTTGTCGCCATCAAAAGAAAGTGTTAGTTTTGCATGTCCAATTGTTTTGGTCAACTCGTGTGGTGTGTCGTTAATGACAATTTTTCCTTGCGCAAGAAAAGCGACACTATCACATAATTGGGAAACCTCATCCATATTATGACTTGTGAATAGTATAGTAATGTTTTCTTTCTCTTGAAGAGATTTGATTAACTTAATGACCTTAGAAACGATGTCAGGATCCAGACTTGCTGTAGGTTCATCCATTAATAGCAACCGTGGCCTATTAAGCAAAGACTTTGCCAGAATGACTCTTGTTTTTTGTCCAGCTGATAAATGCCAAAACTGCTTATCGATACACTCTTCAATTTCCAAAATAGAAGTGAGTTCTGTGATGCGTTGTTTATAGTCTCGTACGTTATACAGACCTGCATAGATGCGTAAATTTTGATACACCGTCATACGAATATTAAGCTCAGCATATGTGGATGCAAAGTTAATGCGAGACAAACAGTATTCACGCTCAGTATCAAAGTTGCGCCCAAAGTACTGAATTTCGCCACCGTCTTTATCCGTCAATCCCAGAAGCATTTGAATCGTCGTCGACTTCCCAGCTCCATTTGGTCCAAGCAATCCAAGGATTTGACCTTCTTCAATCTCAAAAGAGATATGATCAACTGCTAAAAAATCACCGTATTGTTTGGTCAAGTGTTTGACTGAAAGTACGGGGAGAGACATAATTTACGGCACTTTACGGAAATAGGAACGTTTTTTCAGCTTATCGGGTAACAAAATTTTATCAGATCCAGGATACATTTCATAGCCTTTGCCATAGTTAAGTGACTTCATGAGTTTAGTGGGAGCGTTACGTAACTCTAACGGAATAGGGAGATTGCCATGTTGTTTGACGTCGGCGAGCGCAGCAAAGTATGCCTCATACGCTAAGCGATCTTTTTTGGCTAAACAAAGATACGTAACTCCATGTGCTAAATTGATTTGTGCTTCGGGATAACCAATTGTGTTGACTGCTTGAAACACTGCGTTCGCAACGACGAGCGCGGTAGGTTGAGCGATGCCGATATCTTCACTGGCAAAGATTACCATTCTGCGGGCAATAAACAAGGGATCTTCGCCAGCATCAACCATTCGTGCTAAGTAGTACAACGCTGCATTAACATTACTTGCGCGCATCGATTTAATAAAAGCAGAAATAGTGTCGTAGTGTTCTTCACCTTTTTTATCATAACGAAGTTGATTACTTTGCAACGCTGATTTGAGAGATTCAAGCTGTGTGTTGCCATACAGTCTGTATGCGTTGTCAATTAACGTTAAAAGTTTACGGGCATCGCCATTGGCGTAAGCGATGAGCCATTCCTTGGCAGTGGTTTCAAAACTCACATGTAGTTTTTCTTCTGCCTTAGAGATAATTTGTTCGAGTTCGTTTTCAGTGAGCGCTTGTAAAACAAAAACACGGCAACGCGAAAGTAGTGCGGGAATGACTTCAAAGCTGGGATTTTCTGTCGTTGCTCCGATCAAAATTAATTTACCCTGTTCCACATATGGCAATAGGAAATCTTGCTGGGCTTTATTAAATCGATGAATTTCATCGAGAAATAAAATAGGAGCTCGTGGGTTTGCCGACAGATCAATTTGAGCAATGATTTCGCGAATATCTGCTTTTCCTGCAGAAACTGCCGATAGCTCAAAGAAAGGATGATCAGTAAGTTGAGCAATCATCTTCGCAAGTGTGGTTTTGCCGACACCGGGAGGTCCCCAAAAAATCATCGAAAAGACTTGTTTCTGTTCGATAACTTTTCGCAAAGGCTTATCTGGACCGACAAGATGAGACTGACCAATATAATTTTCTAGACGTTGTGGTCGCAGTAAAACAGCAAGTGGCGTATCTAGATGGGCATGTTCGGTATTCATACGGGAATAGTTTATCAACTTTTTCAGAAAGAAAATAGCGTACAATACGTCTATGTTAGATCGAACGTACTCAGTGAAAGAAATTGCTAAACTGGAAAAACGCCGTTTTAGGGATGAACAGGGAGTTTTTTTAGTGGAAGGAAAAAAAATTATTTATGAAGCACTACATGCAAACGCTGAGCTCTGCCAAATATTAGTGACGAATGCGTTTTTGAGACAGCAGCAAGATTTTGTGAGTGAAACAGGACTTGATATTCGACAACTCACTGTCATTGCTAATCATACTGCCCAGAAGTTAACTGACACCAAAACACCTCCCGGAATTTTTGCAGTAATTAAAAAACCAACACTTCAATTAAATGAAGTGCTCAAGAATGATGTCATTGTCGCAATCGATGGAGTGCGTGATCCAGGTAATCTGGGTACAATGATCCGTACTGCGGATTGGTTTGGGGTGAAAGGAATTTTAATTTCAAAAGAAGGAGTTGATCCTTATAACGATAAAGTGCTCCGCGCTACGATGGGCTCCATTTTCCATGTTCAGCTATATGTTTCAGATTACTTAGCGCACGATCTGGAGAAAGCGAAGAAGACTGGCCATGCAGTTGTAGTGTCACGACCTGAGGTACCTTCTACATTTTCGCCAAATGAAAAGCAAAAAATCTGTTTAGTCATGGGCGGCGAGTCGCTTGGTACTTCAGCTGAAGTTGACGCAGTTGCCGATTTTAACTTTGCAATTCCACGTTTCGGTCAAGCTGAGTCGCTCAATGTCGCAATGAGTATGGGAATTATGTTGTCGCAAATTGCTGAAAAAACTTTTCTTTAAGTGCCTCTGTCACTTTCATTTCAATCATACCGATGTTGGGCTGACCATAGTAAATTCCCGATCCTAGGGGCGTAAGGAAAGCTAGGGCCAAAGCTGCTAGATCTTCTTCTCCATGGATTAAAAGATAAGGTTGCCGAGAAGAAATCATTTCTTGCAAAGTTTGAATCATGTGCTGAGTAATTTTCCCCGCTTCATTATCTACCACTTTAATTAATTGAAGTGCTGAAATGAGTGGGGATTGATAGGTTTGTCGGTTATTTTTTTGATCAAAAACTCCTAGGTCAAATGGCCAGTTATTTTGAAGAAAAGTTTCGAGAACAATGTCCCCAACTACATAGGTTGGTTTTAAAAATGAAGTGGGTTCCTGTACAACTGCGCCTTGAATTTCTTGAAAAAACTTTCTTTGTTGCTCACTTAACTTGATATCTTGACGAAAAAGATTTGCATATACTCTTCCGTCGCGATTGATTTCTCCAGTGCGAATGCGTGTTGAAGAAATCACTCCGCCATTTTCATCTTGAACCATTTGGTATGTAAATATCGGCAACTGCGTTAAGTTCCTTCTGCTGCGCTCTGCATTGATTCGTTCTCCGCCTTTTTGAGTGAGTTCTGTTACTGCTAAGGCGTCAATCACACTATTCTCTAACGTGGGTCCAAAAGTATCACTTAAAGCAAAAGTCTGAAAAGGGATTCCGCGACTTTTCAAGTATGTTTCAACAGCATTTTTCCGCTGTTCGAAAGGCTCGATTTGCTCGCGCAAGATTTTTTCATGAACAAACTCATTAGTAGTAATCCCCACATGGAGTTGCAGTGCTTTTTCTGCCGCAAAATCAAGAAAAAAGCGGTGACCTTTATGGAAATGGTCGAAAGTGCCGCCAAGGCCGATGTGCTGAAAAGATTTGGTCATTCTCTAATTCCCTGGTAAAAAATGATTATATACCGTCTTGTGGACTAAAAATTGTGTGGATGGGCAGAAAAGTTTGTTAATGGTAAAATTCCGCAGAGGCTCGGTGGCGGAATGGTAGACGCACAACACTTAAAATGTTGCGTCCTCTGGACATGAGGGTTCGAGTCCCTCCCGGGCCACGATCATTGACATTGACAAAAATAAATAAAGCTTCGGGGAATAGCTCAGATGGCTAGAGCGTACGCTTTGGGAGCGTAAGGCCGCAGGTTCGAGTCCTGTTTCCCCGACTAAGTAGGACAGAGCGGGTTTTGAGCAGTTCATCAAATGGTGGTTTAAGCCGATACGAAGCCACTTTTTCTTCATCTACAGAAAAGTTCAAAAAGATAATTCGGGAAATAGCATCTTTGACCACCACATCGCCTGATTTGACGATCGTAGCGGCATTTTTTGATAAGTTCAAAAACTGGGTAATGCTGATTTTTTCTGCTTCTGGGTCTTTCATTTTTTGCTTAAGTTTATCTATTTCAGCTTCTAACTCTATTTCTTGTTCTTGAAGCTCAACTTGTTTCTCATTTGCAACCTTAATTGTGGTTTCTGATAAGTTTGGATTGTCCAGTAATTTGAAAGAGAGATCTTTAATTTTGCCACGGATGTCTTTAAGTAACGCTTGCTTGCTGTACAGATCAAACTGTAACTGGTCTCTTTTTTGTTGAGTAATTTTTGTCAGGCTACCGTAGTATTTATGGTAGTCAGCCTCGGTAAAGTGTAACCCTTCGTCAAAAAACTCGTAAATAAAGTCAAAAATGACTTTTGCGCGAACCGATTTCTTCTTTCGTGTACAAAACTTGTTGCCACATCGGTAGAAAAGATACTTTTTACTATGTCCAACAGAAACACCCGCATACATGTGCATGCCACAAAAGTCACAGTTGACCATCATTCGGAGCGGTAAATAGGTGTGGCGTTTGCCTTTGTATGGATTTATTCTCCTGCCAGATAGTGCTTGAACTTCTAAATAGTCTTGCTCAGTTATCGCCGCAATGAAATTATCATAAATAAGTCTCAAATCTGCTGGCTGGCCAGCTTGAATGAGAATGCCATAGTAAAAAGGATCTTTGAAGATGCCACTTAAAATTTGTTTGGTCATCCGAACAACTTTTCCTGATGACTTCACTTTTCGGCCATACCCGTTGGAATTCATGTACAACACAATATCTTCAAGGGATGTGCCAGATTTTCGCATTTGCCAAGCATCGCAAATCAATTCAAAGTTTTTCCCATCTGGTTGATACTGGCCATTTTCGTCTCTGATATAACCATGCTTTGCGGCCGGTGACTGACCTTGGTCTTGATGGTGATGCCTCACACCTCTGGTCACATCATCTGACAGTTTGTCGGAGTATTGCTTGGATAATACAAAAGCCATTCCCAAAAGCATTTTGCCGTTGGCATCTGTTGAAAAATGGTGCATAACAAACTGCATGTCCTTGATATAGCCTTCATCTACCATATCAATAATTTCGCCTCCCTCCTTCATATTTCTGGCTAACCGATCAGGATGCCACGCAATAATGCCATCAATCTTGCCTTGCTGAATATCTGCGAGCATTTTTCTAAAGAGAGGTCGTCTCCCAGGTTTTTTGGCTGATCTTTTTTCAATAATCGGATTACCAATAACATGGAGATTTAATCTCGTTGCCATTTTTTGGCACTCGTCTATTTGGTCATCCGTAGATTTGAGTTGCCGTTGAGGATCATCAGTAGACTTGCGAGCATAAATAACATAGCGAAGTTTTGGTTCATCAGTATCCATAACTAAACTTTATTTTATCATTTTGGCCAATCTTATTTTCTTTAGACAACACTCAGTTTTATTCGGTATTACTCGGTCTCAAAAGACATATCAAACAACGAACCACAAAAAAAGTTCAAAAGTTATCTTCTTATAAAGAAAATGGAAAAAACTAGAGGTAAATCCGACCACCATTATTGTCAGAGATGCTTGTTTCATTCAATTTTGCTTCGGGAGATGAGAGATCAACCTTCAAAAGCCAGGTAATCAGCTCCAATATGGCTTGGTGTTCACTCGGAACTGCCTTGCTCTGCTGGTTTTCAGGTACATACTTAACATATTATCTCTGATTTGAAGATTCTTTATACATTTTGGAAAAAACCTGAATTTTGTAGACTCAACGAAGCGTTAGTTCAGGCTTAGACAGTAATGCCGGCAACTCCACCGGCCTGTGCATCAGGTACAGTTAGAGGAAGTGATTCCACATATGCTTGAAGTTTATCCAATGCCACTTTCTGGTCTGGACTTAAATCATAGCTCAGATTTGTTTCAACTTTTTGTACTGATTGAAAGCCGGCACGGTCTAACAGGTCAGTTGCGGCTTGTATTTGGGGACGGGAGATACCAGGAGATCTGACGGCCTCTAAGAGCTTCAAAATGGCATCTACAGCACCTTCCTTAACCAATCTATCCATGTCCTTTAGTGTTTTATTGTACTCATATCTATGCTCTGCTTTTTTAAGCTGATATGCGCGATACAGACGACCCTCTTTTGCAAACCATTCTTTAACAGTACTATGCTGTCTTTTGGCTGCAATGGCAATTTTGCTACACATAAAGCCTTGCACCCGCATATCAACGTACAGTTGGTCATTTTCTTCTAAGAGTTCGTATGCATTAGGCAAAAGGTCGGTATTGGTAGGTTTTGGCTGGTTTTCCATATGCTTATTGTTTCATAAAAACCCGCAGAACTTATACATTTATGAGCTTTTTGTTCCAAAAACGCCTCTAAATTTGGTAAAATAGCCAATATGAACAATCAACCAACTACCCATAGATTTGTAGCTGTATTAAACAAAAAAATTGAAACCGGTAAATTGATGAACGCTTTAGCACATATGTCAGCAGGCTTTACGGCATTGTTTACCGATAAAGAACCCTTGAGGTTTGATAGTTATTTTGACAAAGATGGTGGAGAACATAAAAGCATTTCAGATAACCCATTTATCGTACTCGCTGCTGACAATTCAAATAAAATTCGCACGTTGCGCAACACCCTGATTGAAAACAACATCACTTTTAATGATTTTACAAGCACAATGACAGTTGGTACCTTTGCCGAACAAAAACAAAGAACAAAAGAAACACCAGAGGCAGAATTAGAATATTATGGCATTTGTTTTTTTGGAGAAAACGATCAACTACGAGAATTGACTAAGAAATTTTCTCTTTGGAAGTAATTTTCATTTATTTCGTTTTAGCAACATTACTTTTTTATTTTTTTATACATGACTTTTTCTTGCAGATTGCTGTCGGCATTTGATTGATCTGCAAGATCATCAACGAGTTCTTCTGCAAATTCAGACGGTTCGTAAAGACCAACATTCATGGCTATCCTCTCAATCACCTCAGGAGGTTTACCTTTCTCAAATAGAGGTGTTCTTACAGGGCCTAAATATACTAATCTAACGCTTAGTTCTGGATGAGTGGCAGAAAAATTCTTTACTAGTTGAGCGCCTCTTTTTTTTGTGTCTGCATAAAAGGCCTTGGGAGGATCATCGGAACCAATATAGATAACTTTGCTACCTTCGGGTAAAAGTCTACCAAAAGCATCAAGAGTATTTTGCACACCAGTGACGTTGACTGATTCCATCAATTGTTGTTCGTCATTTGTGGGTTCACTTGTTTGGGACGTAACACCTGCTGCTATAACCAAAATATCAACATTTTGATTATTTATCTGAGATGCTAGCTGGTCTTTATCTCTCACATCAGCAAGAATTTGAGAAATACTAACGGGCAATTGATCCGTTCGTACAATATCTAAAGTAGTGACATTTGCTCCGAGCTGAGAAAAGCGTTCAGCTAACGCTTTGCCGATCCCTGAACCACCACCAGTGATAATTATCTGTTTTCCTTGAAAGATAACTTCTTTTGCTGGCAAAAATTGTCTTTCTTGTTTGTTGGTGCTAACCATATCTATGATTTTTTATATTTTAATTGGACTAGCCCTTCTTGAAGTTTTTGGACATCAGTCAGTTCAAAATTTCTTTCTACCTCAACACCATCAAAGAGCTTAATTCCTGACCCAAAAGCAATGGGGTGTACCACTAATCGTATTTCGTCAATAAGGTTTGCTTGAAAAAACATTCCATTTGTTTTGCCACCCCCTATTAGCAGTGCTTTTTCTTGTCTTTTTTCTTCCAAGAAAGAAATTACCAGATCTGGGTTTGGAGGCAAAACAAAAACACCTTCTGCTGGTTTAACTGAGGTGTTATCAGACGAAATAACAATATTGTTGACTCCTTTTACCGGATACAGTTCACCTAAATACTGTTTATAAGTCCTACTTCCTAAAATGATGTTCCTATGTTCTGAGATAGCAGTTTCAAAATTTTTTGTATCAACCGGCGAAACCCAATCAGAATTTCCATCACTTTTCGCAATAAATCCATCTATGGTTATCGCCATGTAAAGAGTAATTTTCATACGTTTGCATTTTATCAAAAAACAATCACTATAAAAAGGATTGTGAAAATAAAAAATTTTCCTGATAGGATATCTCCTATCTGCCCCAGATTATGAATTTTTGGACAGCTTTAGGGGTAGTGTTCTCAGGTGTCGGAACATTTCTCTTAACTTTTTTTAACTCAAATTTCTTCGTTGGCTTTGCGACTGTGGCGACTGTTTTTGGTGCTGTTTGGATATACACTCGTCAGAAAAACGCTGAAAAACAACAAATAGCTGCATTGTTAGTAAATGAAGTCAGAAATGCTGAACAGGCCATCCAAGCACTTAAAATACGCTCTCAAGCTACTGAAATCCCTGAAATAATTATTTTGCCTCAAAACAGCTGGGTTAAATACTCTCACTTATTTATTAAAGATTTAGACCCTGATCAGATAGATAGCATCAATAGATTTTACTTTGACGCAGAAAGAGCAAATTACATAGTAAATCGTGGTAATACCTTAGATTTATTTTTAACGAATATAAAATACCGCACAGAGGCCGCACATTTGAAGGTCATAGACATTATTGATAAGACTAATGAAAAAGATTTAGCAAAAGAAATAAAAAAGTTTTCTGATAAATTTTATGCTAAAGACAGTCCATTTCATTATTCTCCAATAGGCTTTCTCACAATGCTTGATAATCATTTGAAAAACATTACCTTTATTTTGGATGCCCCCGCAGGCATAAAATTAAAGGAACTAGCCGGTGAGCATCCCGAAGACAAAATAAAAAATAGAGACTTTATTAGTCGTATCTTTGGAGTTTAGTAAACATAATCCGCATAAACTTGAGGTCGTTGATAGTTAGCGTAAAGCAACTTCTCATCAAACTTGGTATAATCCCAATTGCGAAGAATAGAGACAACCAGCGGCTCAAAAAGTTGAAGTTTTGTCTCCGCTTCGCGACAAACCGATTCTATTCTCGAACTGGATTACAGCTTAGTGTGTGACGTAGTGCCAACAATGAACGGGTTTATAACTTGTGACAACTGATAGCGGTGAGTCAGTCACGTTAGGACTCGAAAAACCATAATTGAAATACAGTAAGGTGTTTCTGCTCGAACTATATAGCAGTGTTATAGTGGCTTCTCTTCGATTGCAGCTACGGCTTTCTTAAAAGTAGCAACGTTTTCTACAAGGTGATCTCTAGATTTAGTCCCCGTAAGGATGAAACCGTTAAAAAATTGTCGCAAGACAAATTCAAAAGCTTCTTGTTCTAAATACTCTTTAGTTTTTGTGGGGTCTTTATGGACTGCTTCACCCATATTAAAAGGTCTATTTGTCACTACAGTCTTTCCCCTGCGGGTTGCTTCTTGAATAATGGGGGCAAAAATAGTGTTTTGCTGATTGAATGGTAGCTGTATCACTTCGTATTGATCGTCTTGACAAGCCATTTCTCCAGATTCTATATCACTCACACTAAGTCCTAGCTTTTTTACACCTTTTTCCCTTGCATAGTCCCAAGCCCTTTTCAAATCATCGCTTTTCAATACAGCTGGATTCGTTTTATGAAGTTGCAGAATATCAATTTGCCCTAATCGCAAAATGCTTTGATCCAAACTTGTTCTTAAAGCTTCATAGGTGTGATCAACAAAAGCTTTACCTTCTGGCTCAGACCAATGTTCACCAAATTTAGTGGCAATTGTAATTTTAGATCTTTGTTCTTTTGTTAAAGTTCTCAGCCATTTCCCGAGTCTAGCCTCACTTAGTCCGTACGAGGGAGCTGTGTCGTAATATCCAATTGATTGGACTAGAGCAGAATCAAGAAAAGCGATTGCTTCTGCCTCTGAAGGGACAGCTGTCTCTTTGAATCCCCACACCCGACCAATTCCAATAAGACCACAAGCTAATTCAATATTACTGTTTTGCATAATCCCAATATTACACTACTATTTTATAAAAATTGAAGATTTGATTGTTGATGAACTTATGATACATTTTGATCTCAAAATATATTTCGTTAATAAGTTGCTATGGCAAAAGAATCGAAACAATCATTCGATGTGACAGTAGTTGGGGCTGGAGTTGCTGGATTGATGTTAACTAAAAAACTTTCTGAATTAGGACTTTCAACTGCACTGGTAGAAAAGCAAAGCAAACTAGCTGGTGGTCCGTCAACTCGAAATGAAGGTTGGCTCCATAGGGGTACTTATCACGCCACTTCAATTAAAGATAGATCAAATGCTATCCAAGTTGCACGAAGATGTATTTACGGTCACGAGCAAATTAAAAAGTTTGCTCCAGAAGCAGTTGAAGATGTTGATCTTCCTTCATTCGCTTTAGTGAGAAATCTTGATAAAGTAAATGAAGTTGTCTCAAGATGGGACGAAGCTAACGTTCTTTACAAAAGCGTGTTGCTCAAACATCTCTCCAACTTGGAGCCAAATGTACGAACAGAGGAAGTTGCAGAGGCATTTCAGGTAAATGATGTCGGCATTAACACAAGACTCCTTTATCGAAAACTTTTAACCTCTAGTGAAAAAGCCGGAGCAAGGATATTTGCAGGAACTGATTTGGTTTTCCGTAGTCCTGAAGAAGCTGAAATGAAAAGAGATGGTGAAACCCAACCTTTTGAGTCTAAGCTTTTTGTTTATACGGCTGGTTATGGTGTAAAGCAGCTTCTTGAATCGAGTTTTAATATTTCCGTTCCCTTGCGATACTGGAAAAGTCATCTAATGGTAGTTCCCAGATTAACTCGATCGAGCATCTTCTATCTTGACCCGCGAGAAGCAGCCATGATGAATCATGGTGAGTACAGCATTGTTGGTCTGAATGAAGATGCTTTTGTGTGTGATAACCCAGACTATGAATGTCTCGAACAAGGTATTAAAAATATTCATGAAGCAATGAGGCGACTTTTTTATAATTTTGACAAAAGTAGAAATATGCCAGTAGCTTGCATAAAAACAGATTTAGCTGAAAAATCAGCAGCTGCTCGATCGTTAAATATTTCTGTATCAGAACCCTTACCTAATCACATTTGCGTTTTACCTGGTAAAATGACTGAATCACCTTATGTGACCGATTTTGTCACGCGAATGGTGTATGAAAAAATAAATGACGATTTGATTGCTTTGCGACCAATGGATACAATTTAATAAATTAAAAGAGGAGAAATATGCCTGTTGAAAAAGACGTTTTAAGTAAAATTGATCAGCAAAGAGCAGCTCAAGGGTTCCGAGGAGTTTCTGATCTTTTGAATTTAGTTGATCAAGGAAATACAATTCTCGATCCATTTTCCGTATTGATAAGTATTTCTGTTATTTTAGGAGAAAATAATCTTTTTTTTCCCAATGTCATTGTTCAGGCTAAAGATGGCGGTGAATTATCCGTCGGTGATGGCAATGTGTTTTATCCGAACACCCTTATACTTGCCGAAAAAGGCAAAGTATCTATTGGAAATGAAAATCAATTTGGTGATGGGGGTTGTAGCATAAAAGCAAACATGCCAGATGCAGAAATTCATATTGGTGATCATGGAAGATATATTAATGGAGCTCAAATTATAGGTAAAACAACACTTGGTTCGGGATCTCAGGTTATTGGTCCTGTTACAGTGCAAAACTGCACACTTGAAGAAGGAGGAGATTACCGTTCCTCTGATGCAGATCTGCGGGCTGGCTTATTAAAGGGTTCTGGTTTAGCTCGGGGAATTACTGTCCCGCAAGGAAAAGTATTAAACGGTTCGGGAACATTCAAACAAGAAGACATGGAAGACCAGTCCAAGTATCATCCTAAAAAGAATTAACCTTCTGAATGAATCTAGAACAACTCCGCCAATTCTTAATTGATGCAAATCAAGCTGGCTATGTCACTGGCGAAGAAAAACAATGGATCAAAGAATCAGATGGCTCTACTACAATTCCTTATAAAAAAGGCGAATTTAGCTCACATGACAACTTCTTTGGTGGTGAACCATATGGAGGTAGGTTAGTAGTTTCTCATGCAGGAAAAGCTATCTGGATAATGGTGTACTATGGCTGGGTGGCTTCAGGTATTGAGCCGACCATGGTCTATCCAATCTTACGTAATGCCTTGAAGAAAATGCCTCCAGAAGCTCCTTTTCGTGGCCCAGCCACATATACAGAAGGTGATTTCCTATATACGAACGACTGGACTGGTACTATTGAAAGATATGAGGGCATAGAAAAAATCACCCAAAATAATAAGCTCATCTATCAAGCCAACTATCGAGGCGGTCTAGTGGATCAGCGAAGAGGAGTATAAACTTTCCCCTACCAAATAAGTAAAAAGCTGATAATATCCTCCAACGAGGAAAGTCCTATGGTAATTGAAAACCAGACATCACTAGATCCAACAATGATACTTACTTTAATGATCTTATCCAAAAATAGATGTACTCTTCTCTCCCTATGATCGAAACTCAACCTCGACCGGAACAAGGGAGTGACGTGAGTTGCTGGATTTTAAAAGGCAATGAGCTCCCTCCACTTGATCAAAAATATTGGGATACGATAGCGAATATTAGCGAGGAACAAAGGCAACAACTTGTCACTGCCGCCCTCGATAGAGCAGTGAGTTTAGGTCTCGAACTTGTCGAGTACGCACCTGTTCTAATCATTAAAAACAGTCCTTTACCTCAACCAGAACTTCGAGAGATGGTCAATAGTGTTACAGGAAATGTTCAGGCAAGGGACAACATCATTAGAAATATCCGTCAAGTCGTTTACCTCTTTCGAGGAGCATTAGGGGTCATTATGACAATTCCACCGGAGTGTCCTGCTGCCGCATACACGATATTTACCCAGGCCGAGTCAGAGCAACAACATCAACAACTTCTGGATCTGAAAATGCTTTTAAGCATGAACAATATAAAGTTAAAATAAAAAACGCCCAAACTTGCAAATTCGCTCCTTTTCTTCTATCATTTCCACATCGCTTGCCTATGAAATCGAAAAACCCTACTCTTTTTGTTCTTGCCTTCATCATGCTTATTAACGCATTGGCATATGGGACAATTGTTCCTCTTCTCTATCCGTACGCGCAACATTATGGAATTAATCCCACAGGGTTAAGTTTTCTTTTTGCGTCGTTTTCGTTGGCCCAATTTATTGCTACTCCAATTTTGGGCCGTTTATCAGATAAATTTGGCAGAAAACCGGTACTGCTTCTTTGTTTACTTGGGACGAGTATTTCTTTGGCTCTTTTCGCTTCAGCGACCTCTGTGGCCATGCTCTTCTTTGCCAGAATTGTGGACGGAATTACCGGCGGAAATATTTCGGTGGCACAAGCAGTGATTGCAGATAGTACGAAAGGTCATGAGCGGGCGAAATCATTTGCTTTGCTGGGCGCGGCGTTTGGTTTTGGATTTTTAGTTGGACCAGCGCTAGGTGCAGTGATGAGTAACATTAGTTTATCTGCCCCATTTTGGTTTGGTTCTGTATTGGCATTGGTAGGAACGATTCTCGGCATTTTTATCTTGAAAGAAACCTTGCCTCCGTCAAAAAGACAGCCTTCAAATCAACCTATTTTTCATTTCAAGTCTTTGGTATTGGCGCTTTTTGCTCCGCTCACGGGGATTGTGCTCGTCGTTGGTCTCTTTTGTTCAATCGCGCAAAACGCGTTTATTATTGGTTTGCAATCATTCTCAAACGACGTTTTACGGATGACTCCAACCGAGGTTGGGCTTATGTTTGCTGGGTTTGGCCTTTTGAATATTTTGACTCAAGCTTTTGGAGTAAGGATTCTCTTGAATAAAGTTCACTCGAAAAGCCTCATTATTATTGTTTCATCTTTGCTGGCGGGTTTAAGTCTTTTGCTTGTTTCACAAATGCACAGTGTTTTGCTCTTTGTTTTGGTGACACTAAGTTTTGGCTTGTTTCTCTCGCCAATTGTTCCAATTGTAACGGGTTTACTCTCTGAGCGTACGAAAGGTGAAGATCAGGGGATTATTCTCGGAATCAATCAATCCTATACGTCAATTGGGCAAATCGTGGGGCCGCTGTTAGCTGGTTTTTTCGCAGGGCGTTTTTCTATTTCTAGTATTTTTATTTTAGCAGCAGGCTTTCTTTTCCTTGGTGGTGTTGCAGGTAATTGGCTTGGAGCGTCTCATCAGAAGAAGTTTGATTTTTAAACTTGTTCACGAAGCAGGACTAAGGTAAAATGGTGCCCGAGTGCGGGTATGGTTCAATGGTAGAATTTCTCCCTTCCAAGGAGAGGACGCGGGTCCGATTCCCGCTACCCGCTCACTCCTGTTTGTGTCATAGTAATTGCGTGAGGTTCACACCGTATGACTGTTAAAATCATTTTCGAGACACAAACAGGTACCACGCAGTACGTCGCTGAAGTTATTCAAAAAGTTTTCCAACAATCAGATTACACTGTTGAGCTTCATAGCGTGAAGTACAAAGGGATGCAGCCTGATTTGTCAGGTGTCGACGTAGTGATTTTCGGTGCACCGACATATGATGATGGTTACTTGGAAAAAAACATGAAAGAGTGTATTGATCAATTTCATCCCGATCTTTCCCACTTGAAAGTTGCGGTGTTTGGCTTGGGCAATAGTGCGTACCCTCAATTTTGCACAGCAGCCGACTTTTTAGAGGAGTGGGTCAAGAAGCAACAGGGCAACTTAGTTGTTCCCTTGCTGCGCGTTGATGGATTTCCAGACGATACGACGGCAATTGAAGACTGGACTAAGACAATTATTAGCCAACTATAAACTCGGTAATCAACTTTGTTCTTTTTGCTTCTTTTAAGAAGGCTTTTACTTGCAGATATTTCTCGATGTGAGACTCGGAAAGTTTCTCTTTGAGAAGTTCGTCTACTTGAAAAATTCCGGCGGTGTTGGTCATAATAATATTAATTTCGATTGGTTTGACATTGCCTTCTTTAATCTCAACTTTTTCAATCGCGAGTGCCGATACAGAGTGAATGTTTACTTGTCCTTGTGTGAACGGAATTCGTGAACGGCCACTACTCATGTCAAGGGCATCGGCAACACGGACAATTCCGCCTTCAATCGTCACCGGATGACCAGCCCGACGATGACTGATAATGGCGTGGAGAACTTCTGAAATAACAATGGTCCGTTCGACCGTTGGCAAGAAATCAACAATTTTATGTAACAACGAGTTAGCAATAAAGAGACTGAATTCCTCGTGGTTTGCACGATGCACTGACATACCTAAATCATGAAATAAACTCGCAAGGAAAATCACCAGCTCAGCGTGATGGTTTGTTAACTCAAAATCCTTGACAATAGACATCTCAACATTGTGCTTTAATAATAAGCGCGCCAGACGAAGGGCAATATTCGCCACGATCTGGACATGCACCGGCCCATGATCGCTAAACCCCATTCGGTTAATGGCGTTCACATTGGCAACTTTCCATAAGGTTAAAATTTCTTCATCGCTATTGATCACTTCGGTGGCGGTGGCGAGAAAAGGGTTATTCTTAGTGGGAATACGAATGGTTGGGGAAGAAGTGGCTTGTACTGCCATACAGACGTGCCTTGAGTATAAGTCATAAGCATCTGGACGTGAAGGGACATTTTAGATTACCCTATTCTAGGCTTTTTTGCGGTATAATACTTGAACACTTATAGGATGTTTATGAAGAAAAAGCTTGAGACAAAGCCAGTCTTTTACGACCCTCACAAGCGAAGATGGTGGTGGATTTCCTGGTTCCTCAAGAGTTTGGGGGCATGGGCGTGTGTGGTCGGTGCAGTATTTCTTTACAACTTAATTAAAAATCCGCAGTTGCCTAGCCTTGCTTTACAATCCGTACAGACATTCAGTCAAACCCATCACTTGATTGCCGTGCAACCCAAAAATACCTCTCAGCGGAAGGAAGTGACGTATCAACAAACCAAAGAGCAACTGCTCACTTACCTTAAAACCAATCAACGCAAAAAGTGGGGGACTTCTGCTTCATCTACACAAACAAACTCTCAGATCATCGGTTTTTACGTCAACTGGGACGACACAAGTTTTACTTCACTCAAAAGAAATATCGGAGAGCTTGATATCCTCATGCCCGAGTGGTTGCACTTGAGTGATCAACCCGATCAATTGACGATTGATGACCTTGATAGAGAAAAGCAGGTACTTGATCTGGTTCAACAGCGTAAACCGACACTGCAAATTCTTCCATTAGTAAATAACTTCAATAGGGAAACCCAAGACTGGGATCAAAAACGATTAAGTAAAATGTTACGCGATCCGCAAAGTCGATTTCAAAATATTTTTTTCCTTAAGCAATATGTTTTAGCGCGTAACGCAGGTGGTATCACGATCGATTATGAAAATGTCGCTCCCCAAGATCAACCTTTTCTTCAGATCTACATGCAAGAACTGGCGGCAAATTTTCATGCTGCACATCTGCAGGTTACTGAGGCTGTCCCAGCGGACGATGACGACTTCAACTACAAAGAGTTGAGCCAAACGGTGGATTACTTGATTTTCATGATGTACGACGAACATTGGGATGCGAGTGAAGCTGGTCCGGTTGCCTCCCAAGGTTGGTTTAATGCGCAGTTGCAAAAAGATTTAGCTGATTTGCCGCCTAATAAATACGTTATTGCACTGGGCACATATGGGTATGACTGGATAGATAAAGGTTCACGCGCCGAAGTACTTTCTTTTCAACAAGTCATGCAGCGCGTGCAAAGTGCGAGTCTCGAGCCAGCTCTTGACTCTACTCTGCTCAACCCGAGTTTTCAGTATAAAGATGCGAATGGAACCCAGCATACGGTGTGGTATCTCGATGGTGTAACGTTTTTTAATCAACTACAAACCAGTCGGCTTTACAAGCCTCGTGGATGGGCTATTTGGCGGCTGGGTACCGAAGATCCCTCGATTTGGAATGTGACGGCTGGTCGAACAAAAATCGACAGTAACTTGGCTCAGCAACTGCAACAAATGCATTATGGTTACGATGTGCACTATCAAGGCAAAGGAGAGATTTTGCAAGTCACGGCTACTCCCCAAGACGGAACTCGCCAAGTGGGATACGACAATGCCTTAGGCTTAATCATGACGAGCACATTAACTTCTCCGCCGCTACCATATATCATCACTCGTTGGGGCGGCCAGCAAGAAAAAAAAGTAGTGTTAACTTTTGATGATGGTCCCGATCCTTACTACTCGCCGCGCATTTTAGATGTTTTGAAAGAAAAGCAAGTCCCTGCGACTTTTTTTGTGATTGGTTCTCAGGCGGATTTATATCCACAGATACTGCAACGGATGTTTGACGAAAATCATGAAGTTGGGAATCATACGTTTACGCATCCGAATCTTTCTTCCATTCCCTCGCAGCAATGGGCATTAGAAATTAACTCAACCGAGCGTTTATTCGAAAGCCGCTTGGGTCGTGACACTCTATTATTCCGTCCACCCTATGCCGAAGATGTGGAACCGGAAACATCTGACCAAGTTAGGCCGCTTGTATATACCAGTAAGTTGGGTTACTACACGGTGGGAATGAATATTGATCCCAAGGATTATAAGCGCCCAGGTGTCGATCAAATTGTGCAAACAACGATCGACGAAGTTGAAAATGGTGAGGGAAATATTGTTTTGTTGCATGATGGCGGCGGCGATCGTTCACAGACGGTAGCAGCTTTACCGCAAATTATCGACAAACTCCGTGAAGATGGCTATACGTTTGTGAATATTGCAGACTTAATTGGTTTAAAACGCAGTGACGTGATGCCCCTAGCAACTTCAGATCAAAAACTCCAAGCGCAAACATTTACAATTGGTTTCAACGTTTTTCGCTGGGTGGGAATTTTAATTCCGGTACTCTTTTTACTGGGTATTGTTTTAGGAACGACGCGCTTACTCTTTTTGGGTGCCTTAGCAGTAGTGAATACACGACGGAATTCCTTGAAAAAATTTGATGATTGCTATCAGCCGACTGTCACGGTCTTAATTCCAGCATTCAACGAGGAAAAAGTAATTGTGGCAACTGTCCACTCTGTTTTACGTTCAACGTACGCAAAGTATAAAGTGATTGTCGTAGATGATGGTTCGAGTGATCGCACGTATCAAAGATTGCAACACACATTTAGCCAGCATCCTCTAGTCCAGTTATATAAAATTCATAATGAGGGCAAAGCTGCTGCCTTGAACTTTGCGTTGAGCAAAGCGAAGTCAGAAATTATCGTTGCGATGGATGCTGACACACGCTTGCATAAAGATGCGATTGCCAAGTTAGTGCGACACTTTGTGAATCCGCGCATTGGCGCAGTGGCGGGAAATGCAAAAGTCGGAAATCGTCAAAATTTTTTGACGAAGTGGCAAGCGCTTGAGTATATTACCAGTCAAAATCTTGATCGTCAGGCATTTGCCTTTTTAAATTGTATTACTGTGGTTCCCGGCGCAATTGGGGCTTGGCATACTACTTTAGTCAAACAAAGTGGTGGCTTTGTGGGAGATACCTTGGCGGAAGATACTGACTTGACGTTACGTATTTTAGAGCGTGGATACCTTGTAGAATATGAGGATGAAGCGATTGCGTACACAGAAGCGCCAGTTACGATAGGAAGTTTCTTAAAACAGCGTTTCCGGTGGACATTTGGCACCTTGCAAGTTGTGTGGAAACATCGGTTTTCGTTTTTAACGAGCAAGAATAAAAAACTGGGATACATTGCGTTACCAAACGTGCTGATTTTCCAAGTTTTCTTTCCATTTATTTCGCCTCTCATGGACTTTCTGGTGGTGTCTTCCTTGGTGACTGGATTTTTAACCCAGCTGCAACATCCTGAAGATTGGGCATATGGTGGCTTTCAACGTATCCTTTTCTTTTATTTGTTGTTCGTGGGAATTGATTTTGGTGCGGCGCTCCTAGCGTTTTTGTTAGAAAAAAAAGAAGACTATCGATTGTTACTGTGGTTGTTTTGGCAGCGTCTTCTCTACAGACAACTCATGTACTACGTCGTCGTGAAGTCAGTGATGAATGCAGTTCAAGGCAATTACGTAGGGTGGAATAAGTTGGAGAGACAAGGGTAATCCTGGCATGTTACGATTAAGATAATGACTGCACCATTATCTCTTACTGACCTAGAACAGCGCGCCCTTTTGATTCGTGAAGATATTGTCAAAATGCTTAGTTTGGCAGGGTCGGGACACGCGGCAGGTGCACTGGGAATGGCTGATGTTTTTACGGCGCTGTACTTTGCAGTGTTAAAACACGATCCCCACAATCCTCAATGGTCAGACCGCGATAAATTGGTTTTATCCAATGGTCATATTTGTCCAGTACTGTATGCGGCGCTCGCACACGCAGGATACTTCTCGCGATCACTGTTATTAACGCTTCGCAAACTCGGTTCTCCTCTCCAAGGCCATCCACATCGCTTGGCATTGCCAGGACTAGAAAACTCAAGTGGTCCATTGGGTCAAGGATTATCCCAAGCAATTGGCATGGCATTGGCAGCAAAAATAGATGGAAAAAATAACCAAATCTACTGCATGATGAGTGATGGTGAACATGACGAAGGACAAACTTGGGAAGCTATTTTATTTGCCGGCAAAAAGAAAATTGCCAATCTCACTGCGATTATTGATCGAAATAATATTCAAATTGACGGCTACACAGAAGACGTGATGCCACTGGAACCGTTTCGCAAGAAGTATGAAGCTTTTGGTTGGCATGTGATCGAAATCGATGGACATAACATGCAAGCCATTATTGGTGCCTGTCATCAAGCTGTGGCGATTTTCGAGCAACCAGTGGCAATCATTGCGCACACCATTCCGGGAAAGGGAGTTGAGTTTATGCAGTGGAAACCAGAATGGCATGGTAAAGCGCCCGACCCGGCACAAGCCCAATTAGCTTTACAAGAGTTACGTAGTTTGGGAGGAAAAATTCGTGCAGAAGGATAATGTTTCACAACCACACAAAGCAACGCGAGATGGCTACGGGGAAGGAGTTGTCAAAGCAGGACGGAAGAATCGGAATGTTGTAGTTCTCACTGCTGACCTTGCTGAATCGACAAGGTCTCGCCTTTTCGCACAAGAATTTCCGGACCGCTTCATTGAAGTTGGTGTGGCAGAGCAGAATCTCATGGGGATCGGTGCGGGGTTAGCACTTGCTGGGAAAGTGCCATTTGTGGCCAGTTATGCGGTGTTTAGCCCTGGCCGCAGCTGGGATCAACTCAGAGTGAGTGTGTGTTACTCGCAGGCAAACGTCAAAATTATTGGTGGGCACACCGGTTTAACCGTTGGCGAAGATGGTGCGACCCATCAAGCCTTAGAGGATATTGCGATGACGCGGGTTTTACCAAATCTCACGGTCATTTATCCGTGTGATGCGCTTGAAGCAGAAAAGGCTACTGTAGCTTCAGCTGAATACGTAGGACCTGTGTATATTCGCCTTTCTCGTTTTCCCTCCCCACTTATTACAACTCGTGACACACCATTTGAAGTTGGTCGAGCTCAGGTCATGAAAAAAGGTAAAGATGTGACTCTTATTGCAAGTGGACCACTTCTGGGCAAGGTTTTACAAGCGGCAGCAGTGCTCGCAAAAAAGAATGTCAGTGCAGAAGTCATTAATCTCCACACAATTAAACCGTTAGATGAAAAGACGTTGCTTACTTCGTTAAATAAGACAAAGGCTGTTGTCACTGTTGAAGAACATCAAATGTACGGCGGTGTAGGTAGCACGGTGGCAGAGTTCACAGCTCAAAACTGTCCTGTGCCAATTGAGTTTGTTGGTATGCCTGACCATTTTGGGGAATCAGGAAAACCTGAGGAGCTGCTCATCAAGTACGGAATGGATGTCCCTCACATCGTTCATGCCGCTTTGAAAGCATTTCACCGCAAACATCTTGACTAGTTCTCGCTTACTCTTTGACTGGAGCTGTTGCGTACTCCAAGTTTGATGAAGTTTGGTCGTCTCCTGCTGAGTTGCTATCATTGCTTGCAAACTTCTTTTGAATTGCGCGCGCAGATAAACCAAGTACTAACACCACTGAAGCAAAGAGCGTTGCTTCCATCTTCGTGACCACTAAAGTGACGAACAAGACTGCCATGACGGATGCACCAACGGCAGCAATGACTCGTTCTCCACCCTTTACTTGCAAGGCGGTGCCCGCTAAGTTCATAGTGACTGCACCGACGACACCAATTGCGTATAAGGCAGCAAGAGCTTCAATACTTGAACCGACCACGAGAACAGTTGCGATTGGCATGAAACAAGCAGTGAAAAGACCCCAAATCGGGACACCATATTTTTTATTCAATTTGGTGTAGCCGTGAGGCAGTTCTTCATCACGTGCGAGGGCGTATGTGACGTTCGTAATGTCAATTAAGGCTGTGTTGCCAGCAAAAATGAGCAAGAGTCCATAAGCAACCCCAATTAACCAGCCATACCCTTTACCAATAATTCCGGGGGCTAAATACTCACCCATCGCCACGAGCATGTCTGCGCGAGCAACGTTTTCAGTTCGTTTCACACACTCAAAGTTTGATCCAACTACTTTGGCTTTGACGACGTTCATGACGCAGCCAAGATCAGTCACTTCGCGTTGAGCAGTGTCAACAACAAATTGGCCACCGACTTGGTGACCTTCATACACAACGCTATTTGGCAAGCCATTCATGGCAATACCAAGAATGACAGTGGTGAAAATCACTTTAACTAACTCTAAGTTAATCGCGCGGCGACTTGTGCCCACTGGATCTTTCATAATACCCGTCATGTTTGAGATTGCCTCGACACCGGAAAGTGCTAAGAGCACACCTGTTGTGTTGCGCAAAATATCCCAAATTGATTGGTTAAAGTGACCAATATTTGCTAAACCAGCGGGAACGAGTGGGAGTGCTAACACTGCAAGTAAACCGGCCAAGAAAAAAGTGGCACTTGAAGCAATGCCAGCAAATTTTGCACTAAAGTGTGGACCACGCCAGTTGATAATAGTCAGGAAGATAATGATCAAGATCGTCCACAACGAGCTAGTTGGCAAAAATGAAGGAAATGCATGAGCTACACTTGGAGGAACGATTTGATCGATGTGTAAGTAGTGATACGCATCGGAAACACTCAATGCTTCGGTGACTACGTAGTCGGTGACTAAAAGCAAGGCACCAACCACAGCTAAAAATTTATTTACTTTCTTTAAAGAAGAATACACGCCACCACCATCTGGGTTGTGACGACACACAATCTTGTAACCATTTGCCACCAAAAACATAATGAAGGCAATGATCAACATGTAGACAGGTGCGAGGCGACCAGTTAACGCTAAGCCAAGTGGAAGAATATATGCAAGTGATGTACCCCAGTCGGCGTCGAGGTGAAATAACGCCTCTAAAACACCAAGATTACGGGGACGACTGCCGTGGCCTCCATGGGCATGATCAGCAGCTATTTCATCAGTGTGTGAAGTGGATTCCTCTGGAATATACTCTTCTTCGTTATTCACAATTGGTTTTTTAGAAAGATTCTTTTTCATAAACAAAACATGAGTAATAAATAATTAATAATTAAATAAACAAAAGATATTGTAGAAAAAAACACGCTAATGTAAGAAATAAATAAAAAATTCTTATGAGTTGAGTAAATTTTACGCCTCGTATACTTATTCGTCTATAGGCAAGCTAAAGAAGAACGTTGAACCTTTTCCTTTCTTACTTTCCACCCAAATTTTACCGTAGTGGCGTTGAATAATATCGGATGCCAGAAAGAGACCAATACCAAGACCAGAAAACCCTTGATCCACCTCGGAAGCTCGATAAAATTTTTCGAAAATTTTCTTTTGTTTTCCAGGGGGAATGCCTATTCCTTGATCTCGGATAGAGCAAACGATTTGCTTGGGCTCTTTGCGCAAGCGGACCTCAATTTTTCCCCCTTTGGGTGAGTACTTGATGGCGTTAATCAAAAGATTGTTCACCACTTGTTCCATACGCACAGGATCTCCATGAATGATTTGATCTGTCTTGCCTTTGAGCAAAATAACGTGATTGGTAGTTGTCGGTTGGATGTTATTGATGCACTCTGTGATAAATTCATCGAAGTTAAATGCAGAGATATTCAGATTAATTTTCCCTGAGTCGATCTTTGAGATATCGAGTAAATCCCCAATTAGACCAGCGAGTTTTTGAACGTAGTTTCTGACCTTTTGCGCATAAAAAAGCGATTTTTGGTCATTGATCTTCATGAGTTGTTTTTCGAGTAACTGAGAGTATGCCTGGATAGTTGTCAGGGGTGTTTTCAGCTCATGACTGGCGATACTTAAAAACTCTTGTTTTCTTTTTTCGAGTTCTTTGACTGAAGTGATATCAATTATGAAGCACACAACTTCATTCCGGACAGTATCGAGCATGGCTGCTCCCACAATTGTAGAAATTACTTTGCCATTTTTACAAAGGTAGTCTTGTTCGAAAGGCAGGGTTTGCCCATTTTTTCGTAGTTCTTCACGTTTTTCATCTTTCAATTTTTCAAATTCATCAATTGAGATAGTTTGCCACCAAATTTTACCACTCAGAAGTTCTGCTTCTGTGTATCCGAGCATATCAAGGAATGCTTGATTGGCATCCAAAATCTTGCCAGTCATGTCAGCCACGATGATCCCAATAATACTCGCGTTAATCAAAACACCAATCTTTTCTTCTCTTCGCTGAATTTCTCTCTTTTGAGCAAGTGCGTTTCGGAAAAGCACTGCTGCACTTATCAAAAGCAGCAGGCCTGCTACTGAGAGCGCAATGAACGTGAGTTCGGTTTGTTGAATACTTGCCTCGTATTGTGAGTTTTCGATCTCTAGCTCGTGCTGTTCGTCAGCTTTGATCGAGTTGAGGAAGACAGTGACAGAATCCATTCTTTTCTTGCCGTCACCTTGAGTGATTTTTTGAAATGCGGCTTCACGGCCGGCTTGCTCAAAGGTATTGAGCACTTGATTTAACATCTCAGTACGGAAGTTTACTTTTTCAACAAGCTGGTCAAAAGTAGCTTTCTTATCGGGATTATCGGTAAAATGCTGACTTAATTGAGCAATTTGGTCGCTTGTGTTATGGAGACTGGATGTATAGTCAGCTAGGTAGGCTGGATTGTGTGTAATCAGGTAATTTCTTTGGTTGCGTTCTTCGTCCTTCAATGCAGCGGAAAGAGCGTCAAAATTTGTGAGTGCCGCTTGTGTTTTTTTTGAGTTTTGGTCAGAACGGATAATTAATTGAATATTATGGAAGAAAAGTGCCGAGTCGATCAAAAGCACAAAAAAAAGCCCAATCAACACCAAAAACACCTGCTGGCGATGAATTCTCATGCTAGATATTTTTCTCATAATCATCTATATTATAGCGCTCAGTTCTCACTCGATACAAAGACTCAAATAATATCATTATGGGTCTTGAATTATTTCAAGAATTCGGGTATAATAAGATCTTCATGAATAGAATCAAATCCTCCTTTCTTCAGGTATCTCAAAAGGTCAAAAAATTCGTTACTGCGCGTCCTTTTAGCAGTTTTATTGGGCTACTCATTCTTTTAGTCGTTATCGTCGCGATTGGTAACCAGCTTCGCAAACCTCCCGCAACTGTCCCCCAGGCGGAAGCAGCGCCAAAGGTTGTACAAGTGTTTCCCCTTGGATCCACTCCCCAAATTGAGATGGAAGCCAAAATTGAGAAATCTGGTGTTATCCAACTCGTTGCTCAGAGTAGTGGTATTGTCCAAAAAATTCGTTTTTCCGAGGGGGCTCACGTCAAGCGTGGGGTAACTCTTTTCAATCTTTCGACAAACTATCAAGGGGGCAATATCGCGAGTTTGAATCGTCAGGTCGCCCAACGTAACTTTAATTTTCTTGACCAGAACTTAGCTGATCAAAAAGATATGCTCAACAAGCAGCGCAGTATTGCCCAACTGGGGGAAACGCAAGCAAGTCAGCTTCGCTCAATTACTCGTCAGTCATTTGACGAAACCAGTTCCCTCATTAACTTAGATAACGACATTATCGCCAGTATGGATGCCCAGATTAATACCCTCTCGGATACACCTGGCGCGACGGCAAGTGCTTCCCTCCTGCAGACAAAGCAGCTTAAAGCACAGATTTTGGCTGGTTTTAATGCTGCCAAACAAGCTCTCCGGAGTAATCAATATTTGGCAGATGACTCGAAGGAACCTGCTCAAATTGCCATTACTCAACGTGACCTAACATTGAAGCAGCTCGATTTGCAAGAGCGCACTCTTGATCTGAATCGCGATCTTGCAGAGTTGAATGTGCGGATTAATCAAGTCAATGAGTCATTAATGTACCCAGTTGCTCCCTCGGCCGGCACAATTGAGCGGATTTACGTAAAAGTTGGCCAAGCAGTGACACCAGGTACCCCGCTTGCCAGCATTCGTAACGACGTCAATATGGCGACTGCCGTTTTGCTTGTTTCTCAGGAAATTGCTGGGCAATTGTCGAAGACAGAGCCAAGTTACTTGAAAATTAATGACCAGAAAGTAGCAGCCATGCCGCGATCTATTTCTAGTGAACCCACTGATGGGGGTTTATTTTCAGTGATTTATCCAATTCCTCAAACATATGCAGCTGAGCTTTCGAATAATAGTTTTGTTCAAATTGACGTGCCAGTAGGAGTAAACTACGCCAATTCATCCTATCCATTCATTCCGTTAGATGCGGTTTATCAAACTCCGACCAGTGCGTCAGTGTTTGTCGCTGAAAAAGATGGCAACGATACCGTTGCGAAATCTCGTGCAGTCAAACTGGGCAATGTGTATGGTGAGTACGTTGAAGTGATCGACGGTCTTCAAACGAATGATCAGGTCATTCTTGACCGCAACGTTATTGAAAAAGAAAAAGTAGCCTTCAAGTCATAACACTCAAGTAATAAAGCGAAGAGTTTCCATGAAAAAAAAGCAGGAACAATCACTCTCCTACCTCGATCGTCTCCGGTTTGATCCCAAACTGATGACTACTGTGGTCTCGAAGTATATTCAAAACATTCGAATTGTGATTTTGCTCGCCATTGCGATTACTTTGTTAGGTGTGGTGACGTATATTAACTTGCCGAAACGTCTTAATCCAGAGGTGAAGATCCCCATTGTGACAGTGTCAACTGTGCTCCCGGGTGCTTCGCCACAAGATGTTGAGTCGTTGTTGACGATTCCGCTGGAGAACAGTTTGCGTACTGTAAAAGGTCTCGATACGATGACTTCTTCGTCACAAGATAACGTCTCGTTTATCAGTATGCAGTTTCTTTCCAGTATAGATCGCGAAAACGCGAAAAAAGATGTGCAGTCGATTATCGATTCATTTACAGATCTGCCAGATAACTCCAAGAAACCAAAAGTCACTGCTCTCGACTTTGAAGATCAGCCAATTTGGACGTTTGCCGTTGTTGGGAAGAGTGATGAAAGTTCGTTGATGGCGATTGCTGATGAGTTGAAGAAAAAAATCACTGATCTTTCAAAAGTAGATCGTGTCGTTACATCGGGTTTCAATGATCAAGAAATTGTAGTCTCTGTGGATGCCGAAAAACTTCAACAGTTCGGTCTGAATCCCCTTCTCTTGTCACAGACTTTAAAGAAGGCGCTCTCTTCTTATCCCGCTGGCTCAGTTCAAGATGCCAATAACACGTTTGCGGTCAGCATTGATCCCAGTGTTGATAAAGTAAGTGATATTCGAAACATCAAGTTAACTGTCCAAGGAAAAACAGTGAACTTAGCTGATATTGCTCAAGTTGAACAACGCACTAAAATCGACGCGCAGCGCTCATTTGTTTTTACTTCACAGCAAACACCCCAGCGTGCCGTGACGTTTAATGTCTATAAATCGAGTTCCTCAAATATTGATGAAGCTGGGAATCAAATCAAGACTGCTGTCGATGAGTTCAAACAAAAGTATCCCAATCAATTTGAGATCGTGACACTGATCAATACGAGTGACAAAATTACGAAACAATTTAGTGATTTGTTACGCGAATTTCGTTCGACCATTCTTCTGGTGTTCATTTGTTTATTTCTGTTTTTAGGTTTACGTCAAGCGATTATTTCTTCGTTTACCGTCCCGTTAACTTTCTTGAGCGCATTTTTCTTCATGCAGTTTTTTGGCATGACAATTAACTTTTTGTCGTTATTTGCTTTTTTGCTCGCGTTGGGTTTGTTGGTTGATGACACGATCGTGACTGTTTCCGCAATGACGACGTACTACGGAACCGGAAAATTTACGCCACAAGAAACTGGTTTACTCGTATGGCGAGATACGATCGTGCCGATTTGGTCAACAACAATTACTACGATTTGGTCCTTTGTACCGCTCCTTTTAAGTACGGGTATTATCGGTGAGTTTATCAAACCGATTCCAATTGTGGTGACAATTACGATGATTTCGTCAACTGCTATTGCGGTGTTAATTACACTGCCGTTGATGATTGTGTTGTTGAAACCGAGCTTCCCACCCCGAGTCAAGATGATAGCTCAAGTTGCGTTATTGATTGTTTCATTTATTTTTTTGTTCATGTTTTTTTCCAAGAATCCTTTGTTGCCCCTCATTGGAGTCCTGTATGTAGCATTTTTGTTCGTCCTATATCACGTATTCCCGATCATTACTCAGCGAGTTGGAAGTTTTATCACGAAACGTTCATTTCTTAATCGAGGTCGACAGCTGCTGATTCGTTTTACTGATCATGGTGTGATTGATGTAGAAGGTTTTAGCCGGTGGTACCACAACTTAATTTTACGCATTCTTAATAGTCGAGCCGCTCGCATGAAAGTCATTATCGCGATTGTTTTGTATGCGGTCATGAGTTTTTCCTTACTGCCGTTAGGTTTCGTGACTGGAGAGTTCTTTCCTAAATCTGATCAAGACGTGATTTATATTACAGTCGATTATCCAGCCGGAACTCCAGCTCAAAAAAGTGAAGTTGAGGCACAAAAACTCGTCGCCCAAATTGCCCAAACACCAGAAACTGAGTTTGTCATTATGGAAGTGGGTCAAGGTGCTCCAGGTGGGTTTGGTGCCTCAGCAAATGCAGACAGTATAGTGCTCTTTTCGTTGCATTTGAAACCAAAAGAAGACCGAAATGTGAAGTCCATGACGATTGCGCAGAACTTGCGCGATAAGTTTGCCCAGTATTCTGTTGGGAAACTCTCTGTCATTGAACAAAGTGGCGGACCTCCAGCAGGTGCAGACTTACAGATCAAACTCAAAGGTGATGACTTGAGTAGATTAGATGGTTATGCCAATCAAATTGTGGGTTATTTACAAAAACAAGCTGGTGTCACGAATGTCGAGAAATCGATTAAATCTGGTACGAGTCGTCTTGTTTTTGTGCCTGATTATGCAAAATTAGCGGACACTGGCATTTCTGTCGATCAAATCGGTGCGACGATGCGTATGTATGCGAGTGGCTTCACGCTTGACTCATTTAATTTTGATAAATCGCGACCTGACAAAACAGATATTATGTTTAAAGTCGATACAAATTACCCAGATCCAAAGAAGTTGGGTGAACTCAACGTGGTCTCTCCAAATGGAACTTCATATCCGTTACTCTCTTTGGGAAGTTTTCAAGCCAAATATAATCCAACGGTTATCACACGCGAAAATGGCAATCGCACGATGTCCGTGAGCGCGACTGTGACAAAAGGATACTCTTCTGTTGAGCTAAATAAGGGTTTAGAAAAATACGCCGATTCTTTGCACTTGGATAATGGATACTCCTGGCAAACCGGTGGTGTGAACGAGGAAAATGCCAAGTCAGTCAACTCGATTTTGCAGGCTATGGTCCTCGCGTTTATCTTGATTTTAATTACGATGGTGGTGCAGTTCGGATCATTCCGTCAAGCAATTATCGTGTTGATGGTGATTCCACTGGCTGTTTCAAGTGTGTTCTTGCTCTTTGCGATTACGGGGACGCCGCTCTCGTTTCCTGCATTAATTGGTGTACTGTCCCTCTTTGGTATTGTCGTGACGAACTCGATGTTTATCGTGGACAAAATTAATATTAACAAACGTCAAGGAATGAAGTTGAAAGAAGCTATTGCCGACGCAGGAGCAAGTCGTTTGGAGCCGATTATTTTAACGAAACTGTGTACAGTCTTGGGGCTTTTACCTATTACGCTGTCTGATCCTCTTTGGCGCGGTTTGGGTGGTGCGATCATTTCTGGACTGTTGATTTCTAGTACGATTATGTTGCTTTTCATCCCGGCGGTCTACTACACATGGTACAGAAACGAAGATGAGGATTTGAAGTAACGCCGAGTGCTTTATAATACCCAATTGATGTGATTTTACTTGTGCCAGTAGCTCAGCTGGATAGAGCAGCTGCCTTCTAAGCCGCAGGTCGTGCGTTCGAGTCGCACCTGGCACACTAACTGTTATGATCAACAAATTTCAAAAAATCCACCATGCTGGAATTGATTGCTTTATTCGCGAAATTGCTTCAAGTGATCGGCGTATCTTAATTACAGCTGGTTTACACGGTGACGAAGGAAGTATTATTCCCCTTTTGGAAGATTTTTTGTTTGAGTTTGAAGGCATTTCTGACTCAATTGTCTTTATTCCCCGAATGAGTCCCTCAGCACTGCGAAGCGGGAGAAGACTCAACGACTCTGGACACGATAGCAATCGCTTATTTGGTCGAAAGCAAGATGATCCAGAACACAATGGAGTTGTTGAGACGATCGACCAACACGCACCTTATGACTTGGTGGTTTCCTTTCACGAAGATGTGGATTATCCAGAAACATATGTTTATGATACGGGAAGACAACTGCCTCTGAGCAAAGTGATAGATTGGCGTTACGAAGTCCAGCAGTTAGGAATTCCATTACTGAACGGTCTGGATGATCCGAATGATCCGGAACTGCAGCACGTATTTGTGGATGGATACAACCATATTTCTCATCCAGGACGGGATGGTCAATTAGAGACGTGGATTGTGTTAAGCGGTCTAACTCCCCAGTCTTTGACGATCGAGATTCCGAGCTCGCTCACATCTGAGCAAAAAACTGAGTTAATTTGGATTACGTTTCAGAAATTGATTTTTTAACTCATTTCATCCGAATCGAGCAACACAATATTTGAAGTGTAAGTTATAATAAGCTTCTACTTTCCAGGTACATCTTGGTGGTATTAGCTCAGTTGGTTTAGAGCGCCGCTCTGTGAAAGCGGAGGTCGCGGGTTCGAGTCCCGTATATCACCCATATGAGGTGAAGTTGGAAGACCTAGGTAAGTATAAATTAACGCCTCCATCGATCACTTTATTAAAAAAATTAGGATATGTTTGAAGTCAATAAAAACGAACGTCCACCTGAACTTCCAATCCCAGAATTAAAAGGCTTGAGTGCAGTCGCTCAAGCCATATTGGATGAAAAGCCTGCGTATGTTCTGATTCCTGACACTCATGTAACTGCTGAAGCACAAAATGTATCTGCAAGTTTAATAGAGGCGCTTACTCAGTTACCCACATACAAGCCTGGAGATATTGGTTTCTACGTTGAAGCGTTGTATGACTATGCGCATCCTGAAACAGGTGATTTCAGTGGAAATGTGATCGCTTGGGATGACTGCGATATGAACGAGGACGATAGGACAGATTATAGAAACACTATTCAAAAAGCAATTAACTGTAGTGTGCCCGTTTACGGAATAGATTTGGATAAACGAGTTGACTCAGAGTCAGCAGAAAGAATGACACATTGGAAAGCTCAAATTGATAAAGGGACAGAGCCAATAAAGATTCTGTTAATTGGCGCTGGTCATATGTGGAATGACCCTAACAAAGTACCCGATTTGATGTCTAAACTGGGGGGTAATAAAGTGGCAATACTCAATGAAAAAGCGTACATTCCTCCTGGGCAAAGTAAAGTTATGATTGCCGAGATTTCGCAGTCTGTTCCAGTGAAAAGGAAATACAACGTAGTTAACTACAATTAGTTGGCACCTTACACGTCACCAAGCGAGACAGCAAAGGGGCAATGACATATTCCCTCTCTTTCTCAACTCTTACAAAGTTCATATAACAATCTTCTTTTTGTAAGACAAAATCGATTTATGCAAAATGTCACTAAAGAAACAGTTGTTCAGGTAAATGCAAATGACACACCAACCCGAACAACAGTGAACATCATTTACTTTATTGCTGGAGTAATTGAGATTACCCTTCTTTTTCGCTTGATTTTCAAAATGATGGGCGCAAACCCTGGAAGCGCATTTGTCTCTGGAATATATATGCTGACAGAGCCGCTCGTGATGCCGTTTCGTGGCATCTTCCCTGTTGCCGTCAATTCTGGCGTTGAGGTGCGCTCGATACTAGAACCAGCGGCGATCATTGGCATGGTTGTGTACGCTGCATTGGCTTGGGGAATTGTCAAACTTATCACTATTCTTGCTAGGCATGCTGACGAAGGTGTGTAGAGTTCGTAGTCTGCACCGTCAGCACATCCAATTTCTCCGGCGGCTGCATACCTAATTTTTTAGGAAAATCGGCATCTTTGTGCGTGATGATAAAAATCAATTTTTTAGTCGCGATGGAGTCCATCTTTCCGGTTTTTTTGTCTTTAATATGATCAACATCCCACCAACGTTTGTGGAACCATTGCAGCGCAAACGTGCGGGGTTCTTTTGAGTAATACTCTTCGTATGTATCAGCTATCGTGACGGTTTTATTTTTTTTGTTCACATCAATCACGACGCTGTAATGGCCGTGGTCCCCTTCTGGATCTTCTTTTTTCTCTTCTTCAAGTGTGTCGTAAAAAAGTCCTTGCCAATTAATGCCCACTGGCCAACGATATTCATGAGTCAGCGTATCCAGATCGGCACTGGTTGCGTGTTGTTTAAACCAGAATTGCAGGTCAGGAGCGAGTATCTCAACAGCTCGCGCAAGTTGGTCTGGGCGTGCCCCGTGAACCTTGAGTCTGCCCTTGATGCGAGCGGCGCTCACGACGTCTTCTTGAGTGACCTTTTTCCCGACATATGCCAAAAGCATCTGTATCACTGCTGGCCCGCAATGGGAGTCAGTTTCTTGCTTTACTTGAGGCAAATGAATAGTTCTTTGGAAACGCCGGAGCAAGTTCATACGAGGGATTATACCCCATTTTGAAAGTTGTCTAGACCAGTTTTACGGGCTGTCTTTTTCGATCACCTCGAGTAGCTTTTGGCGAATTTTTTGATGCAACATGGCCCAATCCAGGATATAAAGACAGGTTTCATCCTCAGAATCCCAGTCGTACTTCATTAAGCCCTTTTTTACGAATCCTGCGGACTCCAGTGTGCGTTGAGCTGGGAAATTCTCTTGATCGACAAAGGCAAATATCTCAACTTCGGGCTGTTGCGGGAACTCGAGAAGGGTTTGGACCTGGAGACAGCATTGGCGGATCGCGCTTGACATAAGTCCAGAACCTGACTGCATCCCATCTGGCAGAGGGCGCATTGCGAAGCTGATTTCGAGTGCGTATCTCTTTCCCTGAACTGGCTCGAGGAAACCAAGCTTCTCCATCCGCTTGACACGGAATTTCTCTTCTCTCTCAGAGTATATGTATACAAAACCACGAACGTGTTTTTGTTGAGTGGTTTCGGTAGCTCGGGCATCTAAAACCGCAAACAAAAAAGATTCGTTGTTTTCAGCGCCGGCCCAGTCACGATAATCAGAAGGCGTAATGCGTGCATCGTCCATCCATTTGCGCACTTGTTTGCCACGTAAAATTTCTTGCATTGCTTGCAAGTCTTCTTCTGAGTAGGGTTCAAAGAAACGAATGGCAGCGTTTTGACCAGGCGTGTGATAAACATTTTCGAGATCCATGATTGAAGAACGCGGTAAAGAAATATCCTCAGGTACATAAAAAGGCTGGGGATGAAGAGGGCGGCGAAACATATACTCAGTATACATTAGACTTGTCGCGAAATAACGAAAAGGTTTCTGTGTTGCTCTTTTTGCCATTTTCCTCGTATTATTTTTATCAAAAATCAGTATCATATTTAGTTTGTATGAGTAATACCTTGCTGCCTCGCGGAAATACAGTCAGTTTGCCACATGGTGGCCTGCCAGAAATTTTTTCTACGTATCTGCGCACGCTCATTGAAGAAACTGGTGGTCCACTTGGACCAATTGGTTTGCAGTTTGTGGCGCAACCACGGAAGGAAAAAAAATACTTTGTAAATACTGAAGCAGGTACGGGTAGCATGGATCCGCTGAATGAAGATCACCACGAAGTTGCGCCTGGCTTAGTCTACAAATATCGTGGAAAAATCAAAAAAAACGGTGAAATCGAGTACTACGGCCGAGCACTGTGGACAGTCACACGTTTTTGTGCAAGTTACTGTCGTTTCTGTACTCGAGGTCGAGAAGTTGGTTACATGGGCTCATCGGCAATTAATAAAAATGCAACGTTAGCTCAAAAAGCATATCTGAGTGATGAAGATTTGGATAAAGTGGAAGCGTACCTAGATGCTCATCCAGAAATTAATGAGATTATTACTTCTGGTGGTGATCCTCTCACTACTCCCCAGCCCTACTTTACGAAAATTATTGATCGTTTATCACGTCGGCAAGCTGAGGGAAAACTCGACATCGTGCGAATTGGTTCACGTTTTCCGATTCATAATCCTATTGGAATTAAAGATTGGCACTACCAACAAGTGGGACGGTTACGTAATCCCTACTTGATGGTGCACATTAATCACCCCGCTGAACTGACGCCGATCGCGCTCAACGTGCTCGAACGTTTCCGTCGTGAGTCTGGAGCAACTGAAATGTCGCAAACAGTTCTTTTGAAAGGGGTGAATGACAAGGTTGAGACGTTATACAGTTTATTTACCAAACTCGCACGCGAAGGAATTCGTCCGTACTACGTTTTTCAGAACGATGATGTGTGCTGGGCGAAACACTTCACAGTGCCTCTACCGCGTGCAATTAAAATTTGGCAAGAACTTCGACCTCGTCTCTCAGGTGTAGCTGCCACTGCACGATTTGTCATTGATATCGCTCAAGGGTATGGCAAAATTCCATTACCAGAAGGAAATGCCTGGTCAGTTGATTACGACAAGGGTTTGCAAGACTTTAAGGGTACACACTTCGATTTGAGCGTCGTCAACTCGCCAATGTAGAGTGCCACATGTGTGCGAAGTGACCCTTAATTTTGATTAACTCGTCAAAACTGCCTTCCTCAATGATGTGACCTTTTTCGAGAACCACAATTTTATCCATATGTTTAATGGTCGAGAGGCGGTGAGCAATGACGATAGTGGTTAAATGTTTGGAAATGGAATCAAGAGAAGACTGAATATATTTCTCTGAGAGAACGTCTAAATGCGAAGTCGCTTCATCAAATAAAAGTAGATCAGGCTGGCGATATAGTGCACGTGCGATGCCGAGACGTTGCCGTTGTCCACCAGAAAGTTTAATTCCTTTTTCACCAATAACTGTTTGAAGTTGAAGGGGGAGCTTTTCAATAAATTCATTTAGGTGTGAGACACGAAGCACATCTGCAAATTGTTGATCACTTATTTCTTTTCCTTCTACTCCAGCCAAAAGAATATTGTCTTTAATTGACATGTTAAAGAGTTCAGTTTCTTGAAGTACGGCAGAAACATGTTCAATATATGACTGCCGTCGAATATCTCGGAGGGAAATGTCATCAAGTAAAATGTCTCCCTCGTAATCTTCGTATAAATCAAGTAAAAGTTTAAACAATGTCGACTTCCCTGCTCCAGATAAACCCACAATGCCGACTTTTTCTCCCCGGTGAATTGTTAAGTTAATGTTCTTTAGGACTTGAGCATTATGATACTGGAAGCTCACGTTTCGGATACTTAATTTTTGCCAGTTGTGTGGATAAGTAACTTGCTTGGATAGTTTCTGCGGATCTTCAATATGGGCTGGTGTACGTAAGACAGCAAGTGCACGCAGAATCGTAATTTTATCTTCCACAATATTTTGAGTAACTTCGGTAAGTTCTCGAGTTGATTCAGTAACTTTCTGATAGAAGCCTACAAAAACAATGAGTAAACTAATATCGTAGTATTTGTGGATGATGCCCCAACAAATGACACACACCATAACAAACTCAAAAACCATCTCGAATGTATTGAGCGTACCGCTTTGAGTTCGATACCAAAAAATTCTCTTTTTGATCGCGTCCATTAAGAGCGTTGCTTGCTGGCGAATCCGTTGTGTCATTTGATGATTTAATGCAAGTGACTTCACAGTACGAATGTTATTGAGTAGTTCAAACATAAATCCATACATTTCTTCGGTGTGTTGATTGACGATATTAGCTTGATAAATAGCTTTTTTCAAAAGTTTAATGCCAAGCCAATAATAGATGACGATAAAGACACACAGCGCAAGGCTGAGTGATCTCTCGAGTGAAAATAAAAAGAGGATAATTCCTCCAGTATTTACACTTACTTCAATTAAAACCACAAAAAATTGACGAATCAGATCATTCATCGCATCTTTGGCTTTATCAATGCGTTTCATTTTATTGCCACTGTTTTCTTTTTCTTGCCACGCAAAATCAAGTAAAAAAATGTGCTCCAGACAGTCATTGAGAAAATCAAGAGAACTTTGTTCGGCAACTTGAAAACCAAAGAACTTCGCACCTTCTCTGACTATGCCTTGATACACCACCGTAAAAAGCCATCCGATGAGAATCATCAGGAACGGAAAAGGAGAAGTGAAACCTTGAGTAAGCAGAGACACGATTTGTCCCAACGCCCAAATGGGATAGAGTTGAGCAATGTCGCTTGTGAGACGACAAAAAACAGCGAAGAAAAATTTTATTTTATATGGACGAATGTACTGCCAGAGAAGTATCGGAAAAGACATATATACATTATATGTTATACTGTGTTTTCTATGTCAGAAAAACATTCTGAACCTGATCCCACTTCTCTTCCTTTAGCTTCTACAAACACTCTCTACATATCAAATCTTTCCGAAGATGTGTGGTCGTTTATTTCGGAAATTTCAGATCTGGAAGCGCGCCTAAGAGAAATTAACGAAAACTCTTTACTGTCAGATCGCGATCTTCTTTCATTTGCGGGCAAAGATAATATTCGGATGATTTTGCCGCAGAGTATTGAGCCGCTTTTTTGGGAGTACAATACAAAATTATTCGGCAAAAAAAATGCAGACGTGTGGGTACCCAAACAAAATACAGGACAGATTTGTAAAGATATTTTGGCTGATGAGAAGCTTCTAGAGAAAATTTGTGCGTTTGCACACACGAGCAAGAAGCTTACTGTAATCAGTTACTCAACGAGTTATCAATTTCTAGAATTAGTGAAAAAATTACGCGAGATGGGAATTATCGTCTCTACTCCGCAAGCGCCGGAAGAACCAGACTCCTGGACTGTCAATTTTTATGGGAGTAAATCTGGTATCCGCCAACTTGCGCAGCAGAGTGTAGCGAAAGAGCCTGACTTCAAGATGTCATACGGAATGGTGAGTTCGGAAATGATTGATACAGCCAAGATTGCTGCCAAGATGTATGTCAAAGAAAAAGGGGTTGTGCTCAAAATCAATAAAGGTCACTCGGGTGCAGGTATGTTTATTTGGCGTGAGGGCGATTTACCTGCGACGTTTGCGGAGTGTGAGCAAGCGATTTTGGCTCACCTCAAAAAAGATGGGTACTGGGATAAGTTTTCCATTGTGGTGGAAGAGTTGGTAAATATCAATTCATCTCTGGGTGGTGGGTGCCCGAATGTAGAGTTTAAAATTTTGAAAACTGGTGAAGTGAAGTTGCTTTATTTTTGTGGAATGCGCGTGACGAAAGATGGTGTTTTTAAAGGTGTCGAAATTCATAAAGACGTTTTACCCGAAAAAGTGGCGACGCAAATGATTGATACGGGATTTTATATTGGTGAGCAGTACGCGACTCAAGGTTATCGTGGATACTATGATGTCGATTTTGTGGCTGCTAAAAATGGTGAGATTTACGTCACAGAGTCAAATGTTCGCCGTACAGGTGGGACTCATGTCTATCACGTCGCAAAAGAACTTTTTGGTGAGGACTTCATGCATGAGACATTTACACTTTCTAATAATATGTACCAAATTACTGACACATCTCTCAAGACGTTCGACGGTTTATTGCAACGATTAGTGCCAGTCCTTTTTGATAAAAAAACTGAAGAAGGGGTCATTGTGGGATCTGCGAACTTGCTGGCGCGTCACCAATTTGGATATGTAGTTTTTGGCAAAAATAAACAACGTGCCCTCAAAATCGAAGAAGAGATGGAAAGGTTGCTGGCATGAAAATTCTTTTGACCGGCGCAAGTAGCTACGTGGGTGCTCGGCTTTATCTTGATTTAAGTAGAGACTTTGAAGTTATTGGAACTTGTCATAGTACCAAGCTTAGCTCAAGTTTTGTTGAGTTAGATATTACTGATGCTGCAGCATTAGAAGATATCGTTCGCCAATTTCAACCTGAAATAATTATTCATGCCGCCGCTAATGCAAATGCGCGCTGGTGTGAAGCAAATCCAGAGCTAGCAATTTCTTTAAACCAAACAGCCACACAAAATTTAGTCTCAGTGGCAAACAAACACAAAGAAAAAATAATTTTAATTTCTTCTTACGCGGCTATTAATCCTATTAATGTTTATGGAAAAACCAAAGCACAAAGTGAAGAGTATGTGGAAAGTACTTCAGCCGGATTTGCAGTTTTGCGTCCTTCACTGATCATAGGAATGAGTCCCAACACGATAAATGATCGCCCGTTTAATCGTATTCTCAAAAATCTTGATCAGGGAACGAAGGCTGAATATGATACATCGTGGAAGTTCCAACCTTCTCATTTAGGTCATATCTCAGAAGTGATTAGAATAATTATTCAAAAAGAAATTTGGAATGAAATTATTTCTATTGCAGTTCAAGAACTGAAATCTCGTTTTGATATTGCTAGTGATATTTTAAGCCAGTTTGGAGTTAGCGTTGTACCATTCGATGCTCATGATACAACTCCAATTATTGAAGGAGACCTTGGTCGATTAAAAAAATTGAAGTTGCCGCAGTATTCATATCGAGAAATTATCGATAAGATTGTTCAAGAAATAAAAGACAGAGAAAGTTTTAATCTGGATTAACTGTATTCAACTACTTCAAACGTCATCCCCAGTAATTCACTATACGTGTGTGCAAGTTGCCATATATTTTCAAAGCCTGCTTGAATAGTTTTAGCGTGCCACTCTCCTCTCTTACTAAATTGCAGACCATCGGTATCCAGAGTAGCAATATACTTCAACTTATTATTGGCGACCTGCAAACGATAATTTTTGACTGCTTTACACAAGAAGTAGTAAGGATTTTCTTGATAAGTTGGTGGTGTGGGGACGTTTTTTACTCTCTCTGCTAGAAAATAATCAAGCTTATCGCCCAGTGATATGCTGAGTGCGGCGATGTAACTGGGTTCCCCAATCGGAAATCCGTTTTTTTTGTACGCAAGTAGATGTTGGGCGAATTTTAAAGAGAGCTCGGTATCGGAAGAGATAATAAAAAAGAAAAGGTGTGCATACTCTTCAATAATAGCCCGAGCTTCGGCGCGTCCTGGAGTCTTGATCCAATGACTCGACCGCAATAAATCCAGTAACTCAGCTCCTTTTTCAGGATGATTGATTGCCGATTTATTTTGCCAAATCAATCCTTGCGAAATATACCCTATATCGTGTAAGAGGACGCCAAAGAGCAGTAGCTCGTCTGCAAGAAGGTTTTCAAGGCGCTTTTGCCAGAGATCATGAAGAAACAAAGTATTTTGCCCCACGCGTAAGAGATGATCTTCGTTATGTGTGCAGATCTGTTGCTGCTCACAAAGGAGACTGGTATGAACAATTCCTTTCAAAAAAGGTGCTGACCAACGCTTTTTTTCTACGTTATAAAGAATATGAGCGAGTGGTGGTTTGCAGAGCGCAGCATTGAAACGATCTACAAAAACTTCGTGAGGTTGACCCATATTTTCCCTACGTCGGCATTATCCGAACAGGTTCAATGGGTCGATAGTTTCACTATCCTCTCAGCCTGTTAGTGTGACTTCACACACAAGCTCCCCGCAAATCTTCATTTTTAATCCTTCTGCCATTCGATATACGTGCAGCCAGTGGGGATGCGCATTTCACGATCCCAGCCTGCCGTAGAACATTTTTTCATTCGTTTACCATTTGCAGTGGTAAATAAGACGAGTTTCTCGCCGCAAAGAGGACAGTCTTCGTCGAGCGGTTTCGTCGAACCATTCATCCATTCTACATAGTCGCAGCCAGTTGCGACGCGTTGTTCTCTGTCCCACCCGCCGGTGCTACATTTTTTCATTTTCTTGCCTGTGCGTGTGACTTGCAAGACGAGCGGTGAGCCGCATTTTGGACACATTTCGTCGAGGAGTTTTGGCTCATCAGTTAGCCATTTGACATAATCACAGCCTTCAGTTTGGCGCGTTTGAGCGTTCCAAGAACCAGTTGAACAGCGTTGAAGTTTCTTACCAGTTCTAGTTTCTTCTGGTTCTTTCAGTGGTGAACCACACTTTGGACAGATCTCAGTGGTATTTTGCATAGGGCTCTTTCGTATACATCGTGATATAAAATATCACAAAGAGTACCACTTTTAAGAACACGAGACTAGATTGACAAACATGAAAAAATCTACACGAGAACCGAATGGGTATTACTTTAGTTTAAACTTTGCGATCGTCGTTCCAATGGCCAATGAAGAAAAAGAGTTTAAGCCCTTCATTACTCAGCTTAAGGACACATTTGATTACTTAGGCGCTGGAACATGTTACTTGGTGGTAGATAAGGTCTCGAAAGATAAAACGCTCCAACTCTGTCGACAGTTATCTCGTCAAGATAAGCGATTTGTAACGGTTTGGTCTCCCCAAAATCGAAATGTCGTTGATGCATACTTGGCGGGCTATCGAGCAGCATATAAAAAAGGTCACAAAATCATCATCGAGATGGATGCCGGACTCTCGCATGATCCTCGGGCAATTCCGTTATTTTTGCGAGTACTTAATGAAGGAAACGAGTGTGCATTTGGGAGTCGTTTCATTAATGGTGGCTCGATTCAAAACTCAGATCTGCGGCGCACGATTTTATCTAAAGGCGGCACGTTATTGAGCAATATGCTTTTGGGTACAAAGATGTATGACGCGACTTCTGGCTATCAAGGTTTTCACTCAGAGGTAGTGGGTCAGTTTTTAAAACACGACTTTTTGTCAAAGGCTCATTTTTATCAAACCGAGTTGAGATACTTACTTCGCAAAAAACGATTTGCTGAAGTGCCAATTCACTATCGAGCTCCTTCACCGAGTGTTTCTTCAAAGTCAATCTCGAATTCTTTTGCGGTGCTCTTTTACTACGTTTGGAGACGAGTGATTGGTCAGAGTGTGATGTTGAAGTAACATCTCCATTTGTTCGAAGAAATAAAGGAGCGCAAAAATTAAAATGGATAAGATTGGCAGTAAAAGACGCGTCTCTGCCCATAACCCAAACACAACATAAAATGGTAAATACAGTATAATCAGAAGAAGATAGTTCCACCATTCTTTTTTAAACTTCAAAAGTCCGATGATGATCCCAAGCCAAAATATGGAGAACATATTTTTTAGTTCATACATCATCAGATTGGTGTTTGATCCAGCGAGATTCATTTGATAAATTTGAGGAATACTCAGCTCCGATTCAGCGTAGCCTTTCCAGATTCGCAGTCCCCCCAAGATGGCTAAACCAATGAAAGTAACGAGAATAACAGGGACCTTAAATTTCCATATTTCTTTTCTCAGTAATACTGTAATAACAAAAAATGCGGCGATAAAAATACCAGTTTCTCGGTTAAAGCAAGCAGTAACGAGAATGACGAGATAGGCAAGTAACCACCAAAAGTCTTTAGGACTTTTGATTTTTGACATGACGAAGAAAGCAAGTGGAAAAAGAGCGGCTTCAATCATCGACCACGGTTGATACGCATGACCGATAAATGCAGCGTTGAGCGCCGTGTATAAAAACAGACAACCCGCTATCCTATACATTAACGGAAAGCGATTTAAAAACAAAAAAGTATTTGCAAAAACGAAAAATAAAATAATCACTTCAAGTAAATACCACGTTTGGACAAATTTAAACTCTCGCGCCGGAAGTGAAGTGGCGGGAAAATTGGGGTCTAGTTTCGTATTTATATCAATGACATTGACGGGAATAATCGAGTCCACAATCCATTCCGTCACGTACGGAAAAAGGACACGGTAACGATACGGAGATTTTGCCTGAGATGTAATGATATCTGTGTGAATCTGAATCCGCGCGTCTTTGTTGGGGAGGTCAATTACTCGTTGATGAATGTTCGTGACACCTATGCTAAAAGCGGTAAACATCGCAAAAAGAAAACAGTAGTAAAAAATCTTCATCATCATGATGCTCAGCGTAACAGTCGCAAAACTGCAAGTCAATTATCGTGCAATTTTATTTACGTAGTTCAGTTTCCATACCTCATAGATCACTTCACCGTGTTCATTGGTAAAGGTGTCAAGCTTCGTCATGTGTGGATCTTTGCGTTTGTCAGTTGGAATTTCTTTTGGATTTAAGATGATAATCAATGGTTCTTCTTTTGACCAAGTCAATAAGTCATCCCAATTTGGTGTAATGAAGTAGAGCTTGCCGATTCTTTTAACGTGTAAAAATCCTTCTTTATCGGCCGGATATCTTTCGATTTGACTTTGCAGCAAAGCTGGATCAAAGGAGCTATCAACAAGATACCAGATATACGGCGAAGTATTGGGAGCATTCGTAATCACCGATACTTGTGGAGATTGATACTTCTGCAATGCATGAGCAAGGACTTCATAACTATAGTGTGACTCAATGCGACTGGGAATAATGTACGCATACTGAATAAAAAACCGAGCACTCGAAATAAAAACCACGAAAAGGAAGCCAAGACACACTACAACTTGAATCCATTTTTGGCGAATATGTGTCACGAACATAACAGCACCGAATGCTCCCACAAACTCAAGCAGTGGAAAGATGGGAGACATGCGGACTTCATGATTGGGTTGGATCGTCAATGCTGGTGCAAGCAAACCAAAACAAAGCCAGAGGGAAATTCGTCTCATATTATGATCTTTGCGATACTCCCATAACTCGAGCAGACCAAATAATAAGAGCGGCGCTACATACAGATGAAAGTTATTCATGTTACCGGGGTTATGATCACCGTGGCCACTCCCGTGTACAAAGAAAAAGTCGCCAGAAATAGTTTTAGTCAAATTTTGCGAAAGAACAGTGACGCCTTCCACCGCGGGATTAGTAAATACTCGTTCGTACCATGCGTTATCTCCAGGCAAAACAGCTCTGTACTCATTTGCTTTTTCCAGGAGTTCTTCTTTACGAAAGGGTGTAATTCCACTATTTTTGACTTGATTTGCTTGCCACACTCCCCCTTTGTAAAGAAGGATAACGGTAATTACTCCAATTAAGCAGGCAGTTCCGACGCCAACTTTATCGAGTTTTTTGATGCGCGCAAAGTCGAGTACCGCTAGTCCACAAATAAATAAAGGTGTCAAGATCTGGTAACTGTGATAAGTAAGCAAAGTAAGTGACCAAGCGGCTCCCGCGAAGATGAGGAGCATTCGCTGCGGGCGAGTGTGTTTGGAAGCGATTGCGCTGATATAACTCAAGAAACCCAAAATAAAAAGTGCCATTGAGAGATGTGCCTCATACGCAACACGCGAAAAATGAGTCGACCACGGACTGACTGCAATAAATAACATCGTGAGAAAACTGAGTAATAGCCGCTGGTTGCGCTTGAGTTGAAGAGACGTGGAAATTCGCAAGGCCAGTAGACCCATCCCTGCGATCACAACAAAACCTGCCATGAGTGACGGCAAACGAATCACTTCTGACTTTAATCCAAATGCCGCAATGAATGGAATTAACGTATAGACATAGACGGGGAGTTTTTGGTCGCCAAATGAAGTAATGCTCACTGGCCACTTCACCCCAAACTCGTCACGACCAGTTTTGAGCAAACTATACGCGTTATATCCAAGTGCAGCTTCATCACGATTTAAACCGTTGGGTAAGTGTCCAAACCAAGGAATACACAGGAAAGCCGCGATGATCCAACAACACAACAAAGATAGCACCCAAACTACCCAATCAGAAAGAAAAAGCTTTCGCACAACATGCATATCAGCTTCCCAATGAGATTTTTAAGCAGTTTTTTTGCCGACAGCTTTGAGTACGGGTGATTTTTTAACCTTAGCAACCACTTTTTTCTCAACTTTAGCCGCGGCTGTTTCTACCTTCGCCGCCTCTTGAGTGGCTTCTTTCATCACTTTTTTAGCAAATTTTTTAGGATTTTTCTTTGCTTGCTTCGATGCCTTAACGATTTGTTTTTCTGCTTTTTTCAAGACAACTTGAGTTTTTTTACGATTTTCTTCTTTGGAGAGAAAAACTGCAGCAGCTCCGGCTGCGATTCCTGCGAGTAAAGCGAGTAATCCCCCACCGTTATTTTTTTGTGCCATACGTTCCTTTTTTGATCGGAATAAATACTACGTACCTTATTATACATCGAAAATTACTGGACTTTGTTTGTAACTTGCAGTAGCAGAAAGACAGCTTGCGAAGATCACTTTTTCTCCGGAGGCCACTTTTTCTTGTTGACGAAGCAGTGCGACGACGTCTTCAGTACTCAAATCGGCAAGATTTTTACCAACGACACAAAAAGGAACTACGCCATAGGAAAGGCTAAGTTTTTGTGCCAGTTCTAGATTCGTCAGAACGGCAAGAAGTGGCACGGCCGATCGATAACGAGTAAGTTGATGGACGAGCGTCTCATCATCACAGCTTACAATCATTTTTTGGATTGGTTCTGGTTGGTTATGAAGCAACTCAATTATTTTTTGAGAAAGAGCAATGACATCACTGGGTGGTTGCAAAGGCACATTAAAGACGATGGGTTGCTTCTCGTAAAAACTGACGATTTTTGCTTGGGTGAGAACTGTTTTAATCGGATACTTGCCATATGTGGTTTCTTCAGAGAGCATCACGGCATCTGTGCCGTCATATACTGAATTGGCCACGTCACAAATCTCGGCGCGGGTGGGGTGGGAGCTTTCTGCCATCGATGCAAGCATTTGAGTTGCTGTGATAACGGGTTTGCCAATTTGTTGGCATTTTTTAATGATTTTCTTTTGCCAGAAGGCGAGTTCTTCGAAATTTACTTCAACTGCGAGATCTCCGCGGGCCACCATCACCCCGTCACTTTTGGCAATAATAGAATCAAGATTGTCGAGAGCCTTTTGATTTTCTATCTTGGCAATCACCTCAGCGTGCATATCTCGCTTGATGAGTTCATCTTTGAGTAGCTGAATGTCATGTTCATCGCGAACGAAAGAAAGTGCCACAAATCCAATTTGACTTTTTTTAAGTACATCAAGGTAATGGAGGTCAGTCGGCAAAAGCGATGGCATGTCCATGACTACGCCGGGAGTGTTCATCGTTTTGCGAGTGTTAATCGTGCAGTCGTCCAGTATTTTGACTTCGAAGTGATCTCGCTGCTTCGCAGTAATTACCATCTCACAATTTCCATCGTCCAGAATGATATGGTTGCCCACTTCAAGACTTTCAATTACTTGCTGTGGAATTTGAATAACCATATCAGCCGATTGGAGAGGAGTGGAAGTAAAGATTACCGTACTGTCTTTCGCCGCCGCAAAGCAGTCTCCTTTGCTCAAAGTGATGCGAATTTCAGGACCCTGTAGATCAAGCAAAATACCGATAGGAACGCGCATCTCATATGCAATTGCTTGGACGCGTTCAATTGCTTGGAGATGCCACTCGGGTTGATTATGCTTGGTGTTAAAGCGCATCACGTTTACACCAGCAGTGATGAGTTGACGAATTCGATCTTCAGATTCGGTTGCAGGTCCAATAGTGGCAACAATTTTGGTTTTTCGGAAATCGAGAGCAGAAAATATACTCAAATCACTTGTATTCATTTTCTTCATTATGGACGGCTGTATGGCAGCTTGCAAGAAGGAGCAAAATGCGATATGGTGTTCTCCTTTAAAGGAGAACTATGTCAAATACTCAAAATACTCAATCATCTCAAATCCAAACTGGTGACGATCTTGCACGTCAAGCGCTGGAAGAAACAAATCAAGGAAGTGATGTTGCCACAACGTTAGTATCATTACAAAATGTCATAGAACGCAATGCAAATGAGTTGGATCGTATTAACGAAGAGTTAAAGATCCAACGCCAAAGTTTAAAAAATATTTTTGAGAATGATGAAAACTTAGCAGCAGCTGAACATCAAGCTCAGGAAGTAACGCAAAAAGTAAAAGAACGTAAGTCAGAGTTAAAGAACAGCTTAGAGGCAAATCAGCTGCAGTCCGACATTACTGATTTAAGTACGCAAAAGAAAGAGGTTCAAGAGGCGCTCAACAATCATCTCTTGAATTACTATCAAATGACGGGCAGTAAAATGTTTGATACGAGTACGGGTGAGCAGCGCGAGTTTGATATACGGGCGAGTATGAAAGGCGCGAAGAAAGCAGCTTGATGAATCAAAAAGCTCCCTGTAAAAGGGAGCTTTTTAAAAATGACGTTTTTTTATTCGTAACTCTTTTTTTCAAATTTGTTATCGAACTTGTTTGCAAAGCGTTTGGGAGGCTTTGGAATTGGGGCATTTTTTAAACGTTTAATTGATTTCTGTCGTTTTTTCATCCGACGAATTTCGTTTTGGCGAACCGTACGAATTTCGGAAGGTTTCTGGTAGTAACGTCGATCTTTGACGATTTGAATAATGTCGGTAGCTGCAATGATTTTTTTGAATTTCTTAATTAAATCACCTGTGTGATCATCGCTGCGTGCTTTAAGAATAATAGGCACTTAAGAACACCTCCCCTCGGATATAATGCCTGGAATTATAGCCTATTTCCAGCCACCCATCAAATGGAGATGCAGATGCATAACTTCTTGGGCAGGAGCGCCCACGTTCATCATGAGTTTGTAGCTCTTTTGAATACCCAGCAACTTGGCGACTTTCCGAGCCACCAGGAGAAGCTCGGCGTGGAAGTGAATGTCTTCTGTACTTATCTTTTCGAGTGATTCATGTGGTTCTTTGGAGACGATAAGCACATGCACTGGCGCCTGGGGATGAATGTCATTGAAGACAATAAACTGATCATCTTCATACTGGATCTTGCCAGGAATTTCGCGCTTAATGATTTTGGTAAAAATTGAGTCAATACTTGAGGTGTCACTCATAAATTCCTTTGACTAACTCAACAACTTGTTGGATGGAAAGGGTTGTTGGTCTTTGATGGCGATGTTTTTTCGAGCCATTGAGCAGCATTTTCCCACTGGGGTGGTAATACCACGTGCCTTTGTGATCAATTGCTTGAATTGCCTCAGCAAGTGGTTTGAGGTCAAGATCTACATCTGGACGGGCTTTAATCCGCATCTCCCCCAATTTAGGATCTCGACGAATGACTAAGACATATCCTTTTTTTTGAGCGTACTTGATGATGTGATCGTCACGTGTCTCGATTGCCAGCGATTTTCCTTGGGCAAGGGAAAAGTCTTGGCCTTCTTTCAGTACCGCTTCCGCATGAAAGTTGTCACGCAGTGAAGAGTATGCGCAGTCAAGACAACGCATCCCAAAGTTGAGTTGTGAGTCATCATCGTGCGGGTCAACTCCTTCAAATCCTTCCAAAAGTTCGTGAATCATGAAGCAGTAGCGAGGTGAGTTTGCTTCTGGCCAGTTAATTTCGCCAAAGTGATCGATCTCGGTAATAAAGTTGACAAGATACTTGAGTGCTTCGTTTTCTTTTTCTTCTGGGTGAAGTTGACAAATATGATCAAAAACAAGTGAGCTCGCACAAATCCGGAGATGACCGCGCTCGGCCTGATGATGATCGAACTCACCTTGACCAGTATCCACATGAGTGACCTCGTGCATTTGGAAGCCTAATTTTTCTGCTTCGCTGGGATGAATCGTGTTTCCCGGGTCAACGAAACTGAGTTGGGCATCGGCAAAGTGCTGGGCGTCAAAACGTTTGAGCAACCACACTGCGCCAATGGCATCCAGGTCGGGTGCGTGATGAGTGACGATTAAGTGTTTTACCATCCTGAGAAGTATATCAGATCTCCCAACAAAGGACCCACCGCAACAGCCATCATAACTTGAGGTTAAGAGGAATGTCGCCGTGGGTGCCCTCACCGGGATAGTCACTACTTTACGCTTTGATACAGAAAAAACCCATAGACAAAATAGTGCGATAAGAGAGTGTATAACTAGTTGTTCAGATATAAGAAAATAATATTATAGGACTAAATATTTCTGGCAGTTTTTGCGGCTTTTTTTATCAACCACCAAAGTAATTTAAACGGTGCTGTGATGACCAGCCACGTCAAGGGTACCTTATCATCCTCTCCCCTCACCCAAACAGACACGACTAACCATTTGTCTTGATCTTGGAGATAAGTGGCGACTAGCTGGATATTCCTTCCATGCACTTGCTTGATGAACTTGACGGTATGGGGTTTTTTTCCTGGGACAGTGCGGTCGGGTTTGCTGAGTGCAAGTTCGGCGTCGCTTAGAGGAATTGAACGTTCTTGCAGACGCTGATGGGCATGAGTGGTAAAGATAGAGCCAGGCATAGTAGCCTTACGAGTTACCGAGAATTTGTTTAATCGCTGCATCAACGTCGACAATTTGTGCCTGATTTTCTGTGCGCCGTTTCCACTCAACTTTTTCACCAGTTTTGGCTGAAACAACAAGACGATGGGGAATGCCGATTAAGTCAGCATCGGCGAATTTCTCGCCGGCCCGAACATCTCGATCATCCCAGAGAACTTCAATGCCTTGCTGTTTGAGTGCATCGTAGATTGCTTGACCTTTGTCATGTGCGTTGATGTCAATTAAGTGTACTTGAAAAGGTGCCACAGATTCTGGCCACACCATGCCGTTTGCGTCAGCAAATCGTTCCACCAAAACTCCGACGAGACGAGAAGGGCCAATGCCGTAGCAACCCATGTACACCGGTTTTTCCTGTCCTTGTTCATCGGTGTAGTGGAAGCCAAACGCCTTCGAAAACTTTGTATTCAGCGGAAAAATATTTCCGACTTCACACGCTTTGACAACTTCGTAGACCTCGCTGGTTTCCGGATATATATCCCCTTCCTGTGCAACTTTGAAGTCATAAAACTTCTCCGGCATAGGAATATCCCGATCAAAGTTGATGTTGATGCTGTGGTAATGCGTTTTATTTGCACCGCACTCGAAATTTTTGCGATTACTGGTTGATTCGTCAAAAAATACTTTGACTTCTGGAGGCAGGTTGAGGACACCGGCATAACCAACTTCTGCGTGGGTGACACGTTTGACAGTTTCTGCCGCAGCAAGTTTTAGTTCTTTGCACGCAGCGATTTTCTTGAGTTTTTCTTCGTTAATGTCATAGCCACCACGTACAGCAGCTGCGATGACTTCGCCTTTTTCATTTTCAAAGAGAATTGTTTTGGTCGTTTTGGCGACGGGTATGTGTAAAAAAGCTGCGAGTTCTTCAACCCCAATAATGTTTTCACCAAAAACGTCTTCGCGAGGTTTCATCTCTTCATCTTGATCATTTAAGGCAGGCGCTTGACTCGGCGTCACTTCTCGATTGAAGTTAATGTTTGCTGAACGTGCTCGAAAAATTATATCTTCGCCTGCTTCACAAATGGTTTGAAACTCATGTGAAAAATCTGGCGTAAAATCTCCGCCGGAGGCGAGTGCAATGATGGTATCTTTTCCTAGACCAACGCGTTCAAATATGTTGGTGTATGCCTGCTTCATTACTTCATAGTATTTTTTTAAGTCTGCTTCTGAAGTATGAAAGCTATATGCATCTTTCATACGGAACTCGCGGCAGCGAAGCAGACCGGACTTCGCACGTGGTTCATTGCGGAACTTGGTTTGAATTTGATAGACACCGATTGGAAGTTCTTTATAACTGCGGGTGAACGACTGTACCAACGGGGTCACGACTTCTTCATGTGTGGAGCCTAACACATAAGAAGTATCATTTTTAGCTTGCGAAAGAGGATTCGCGCCAACTGTCTTCATGAGGACATCAACAGTGGCGATGCGGCCAGTGGTTTGCCAGACTTCTTGCGGAGCAAGCGATGTCATCAAAATTTCAACGGCAACTTTGTCCATTTCTTCGCGAATAATTTGCTCGATTTTATTGAGGACGCGCAAACCAATGGGTAAAAAAGTATAGACACCAGCTACTTCTTGATGAATAAAACCCGCTTGAGTGAGCAAACGTGCATTCTTAGAAACGAGCTCGCTACTCACGGTTTTAATAGTTCTAAAAGGATTTTGGGAAAATCTCATAGACCGTATTGTACACGAAGCAAAATCAATTTTGTTACAGTTTTTGTCATCTTTGATGTTTATACTCGGCGAATGTTACTCAATCGAAAACAACGCGAAATACTTTCAAACTTTTATAACGACGTTGCAAAGGGATGTTTGCTCGGTGCAATTGGGAATCAAGTATTTGGCTTTCAATTTGAATTCCTTATGGCTAAACTCATTAACGGTTTTTTACTTTGCTGTATGTCTTTATTTTTTCTCCAACTCTCATTAAAATATACAAAGGAGGTCTTATGACATTTGATGCAAATCTACTCGGTCTAATTTTAGTAGGATTATTTTTTATTCTTATAACAATAGCCACTATACTTACATCACTTCTTTTTAAACAAACTTCTCTAAGAAATCGTTTACGAAAGGATATGATCTAATGACACTTTCTTTAAATTTTGATGCAAGTTCTTTAGGTTTACTCGCACTGGAAAATGGTATTTTACTTGCAGTGATTGTATATTTGTTAATATCCATTCTGAATTATAGAGAGTAGTTTTGATTCTTGTATTTTGTTGGTAAATTTTTTTACTCGCTCTTTGCCATTTTGCCCAATTTTTTTTCGCAAAGTTTGTTTGACTATGAGTAATCTAATTTTTGTTTGCAAATCCTGTACACTATTTGGCTGAAAGTGTAGCCCAGATTCGCCATCAACAATGATTTCTTTTTGGGGACCATAGTCCGGTGTGATGACGGGAACGCCGAGAGACATGGCTTCTGTGCTGGTGATCCCAAATCCGTCGAGCGGCCAAGTACGTGTATACGTAAAAATATCCGAAGCAGCGAGCAAAGCAAATTTTTCTGTTTCGTCAATGAAGCCGGTAAAGTGCACACGATTTTGCAGTTGTAACTTGGTAACTAATTTCTGGTACATTTCTCTCTCTGGACCATCACCAATAATGAGTAAATGAACGTTTTGTGTTTTTGAGAGAAGTGCTACTGCTTTAATGACTAGCTCAACCTGATTTTCTGATGCGAGACGGCCAACGTAACTTATCACGAAGTGATTTTCCCATCCGATTTTTTTCAATATGTGACGCCCCTTACTCTGTAGCTTTGCAATCTCTGTAGACTCCACAATGTGTACCCCTGGATAAATAATTTCAATTTTCTCAGCAGGTATATTTCCCGTGGTCACCATGCTTTTCTTGGTCCACTCAGAGATGGTGATAAATGAATCTGCAAACTTTCGAGAGAAGTGATACACCACACGTGGGACTCCAAAATTCCGCGAAAAAACTGGTTCCAGCGGACCGAACTCAATCCAGATCAGGGGAAGTGAGAAAAGTTTAATAAAAGGTGAAAACGTTAATCGATCGGTAAAACCTGGTAATAAGCAGATAATTTTGCCGTGCTTCCGTTGGAGGTGCCAGAGAGTCCAGATCAACCAAGCTATACCAATGGGTGCTCCGACAAAATACTTAAGAAATCCTTTCCAGTTGCCAATTAAATCAAGTCGGTATGGAGCGTGGATGATTGTGAAAGTGGCAGCAGAGTTGAGCTGTACACGTTTTTTAAACTCAGCAGCGACATGCTGGTTGTTTGTTCCTAGAACGATCGGATATCCCTGTTCATTCAAAAAAGACAAAGTCTGAAACATGTACTGCTCTGCCCCGCCAAACGCTGGGGTATCAAGCAGCGAGAAGATGACTGGTTTCATGCTATCTATTTCCTGCCCAAGCCGAGAGTGCGTCAGCAAATAATTGACTGACATCAAGAATGTGAATTCTGGGATTTTGCTCGAGATGAGGAATTGAGTTTGTCAAGACGACGGAATTAATTTGTGATGCTGAAATGCGGTCATAGGCGCCAGCAGAGAGGGGCCCGTGCGTGACAAAAAAGTGAACTTCTTTGGCGCCATTGTTTTTTAACAATTCCGAGCAACTTTGGACTGTGCTTCCAGAATTAATAAAGTCATCAAAAAGCAAAACGATTTTGCCTTCTACATTGCCATACATCCCTTTTGTTTCGACTTTGCCGGTATGCAAGTCACGGAACTTATCGATATTCGTCAACTCAACTCCAAGCTTTTCGGCAAACGTGCGTGCGCGCTTTAATCCCCCGAAGTCGGGACTTGCAACGAGACACTCGGCTAAGTTGAAGTTTTGATGCGCGTAGTCGATAAACAAATCAATTGCCGAAAGATGCTGAGTTGGAATCGAGAAAAATCCCGGGATACTACTATTGTGCAGATCAAGTAAAAAAACACGTTTCACATATCCATGTGAGACAAGACTCGCAATAACTTTAGCCGCAATTGGTTCGCCTTCCCGAAAGACTTTATCTTGAATTGAGTACCCCATCCAGGGAAGAACGACGTTGATGTGGCGCGCGCCAGCGCGCTCAAGTGCGTCGACCAAAAGGAGTGACTCAATGACGTGTTCATCAACTGGTTCGCAAAACGACTGAACGAGCACCACGTTGTGGCCTTTGACATTTTCCTTGACCCAGACGCGTTTTTCCCCGTTAGGAAACTGACTAATCTCGACTTCTCCAAGTTGGAGATCAAGTTTTTTTGCAATTGCCGCTGCAAATTCGAGGTTTGATGAGCCGGAGATGATTTTCATATAGTACTACTTTACCTTAGTTGCACTTATTAACGCTACACCAAACTGTGGAAGATTGGGCAGCTTTTGTTCAGTGACTTCTGACCAGAACTGTCTCTTTGTGTCGGGAGCGAAAAATTGCAGAGACTTTACTTGGGCTCGTGTTAATAATTTTTTTAAGCGACCAGGTGTATACACCCGCATGAAGCTATCTTTGCGAAATTTTTTAGCGACTGGGGTAGTAATCAGCAACGTACCTCCTGGTTTGAGAACGCGTAGGCATTCCTGAATTGCTTTCTGGTCACTGCTTTTGGAGTCAACTTTTCCATATAGCGTCTCTAGACCAATATGTTCCAGAGTTGAAAGTAAAATAACATAGTGAAAATGATTGCTCGGTAAAGTATTTTTGCAAATATCGGCGTGTAGTGCGGTGAAGTTGGGATGAGAAAGATCTGCTGGCCGAATGTCGATGCCTGTAACTGAAAAACCTGCCGTTGCTAATGAAATGCCTAGTGAACTTTCTAAGTAGCCTACGTCGAGTACATTGCCTTTCTTTTTAAAACTGAGTTGATGAATGATCCAAGGGATCTCGATGATGCGTTCATTGACATCGAGGTCGGTATGCTGACTGCGCAGTGGCGAAGATGCATACATTACTGTTGAAAACGGTTTCCACCCCCAAATGTTGGTAAGCGAACGATTTTTCAGTTGAAAGTGAATAGGAGCAGTGGTCGGATATGGTCGAGTTGGCGCAAAGAGAAACTGTGTAAGGCGCTGAAACATGAGCTTAGTATATCATTTCGGCTCAATTAATTGATATTTCTTACCCTTCAGATCATCTAAAGAGTACTTCCCCATTCGAACTCGGGTGAGTTGAATGACGGGATATCCGACACGTAGCATCATTCGTTTGACCTGATGGTAACGACCTTCATGAATCGTAATCTCGAGAATACTTTCTTCTCCCTCAAGGGAAATGACTTCTATTTTGGCTGGACTGGTCATGCCTTCCTTGAGTAAGACGCCACGTTCAAGATGAGCGATAGCTTTGTCAGAAGGTTCGCCTTCAACCCGAATACGATAGGTTTTTTCTTCTTCAAAAGAAGGATGTGTCATTCTTTGGGCCAGATTGCCATCATTTGTGAGGATCATCAAACCGTTGCTGTCGAGATCAAGACGACCAACTGGATATAGTCGAGGTAACTTTACTTTTGGCCCAAGTTGTTTTTTGAGAAAATCGATGACGGTTTGACGGCCAAGTTCATCTTGGGTCGTTGAAACGATGCCAACTGGCTTGTGGATGAGGTACGTGATATGTGGCTGTGCAGATTTGATCACTCTACCTTTGTAGGTAATCTTGTCACTGGTGGGGTCGATGCGTAGACCAATTGTAGCTATTTTCCCGTTCACTTGAACTAATCCTTGTGCGATTAATTCTTCTGCTTTCCTACGAGAGGCGATACCGGCATGTGCTAAAAAAGTTTGCAGTTTCATTAGTGTAATATTGTACCTTTAGCCGATCGTTTTAATGATTTTTAATCCTACCTTTTTATCCTTTTCTAATTGATGTTTAACATCTTCCAGCGACTCAAATTTAATTGGACGACGAATAAAGTCATGCAAATTCACAGTGATTTTTTGTCCGTATAAATTTCCCGAAAAATCGTAAAAAAAGACTTCAAATGTATTTTGATACTCGCCGTGCACAAAGCGAGGCCCGTAGTATGCCAACCCATAGTATGTTTGACCGGAAAGTTGAGTACTGCACAGATACACCCCCGGATCCATCGAGCCATCTGCCGGACTTTGTGCAAAATTCGCAGAAGGAAAACCCATTGTCCGGCCAACTTGTTCGCCCTGAATAACTGTGCCGGAAAATGACTTCAATCGAGACTGCATGATGTACTACTTGCCGTGCCAGGGTGCATTCACCAGGCCACATTGCTTAAATTTATATACTTTCCCGGTACTTGGATTGATGGCGCCGCAAGGACATGGATCATTGCGACCAATTTTCGATTGAGCAACACCGGGCTCGACTTTTTTGGTTGCTTTTGCGCGCGACATCGCCGCGGCAAGATCATTCATGCTTCCCTTTTGTGATTGCGGGCTTGCTTTGGCTCCTGGTTCAGCTTCTTTCACTTCAGCGCTTAAATCTCCAAAAACCTCTTCTTTTTGTTCAATGAGTTGAATTGGTGCAGCCATCATTTCTGGTTGGTCTTGAACATGAACGCGGAACACACGGCTAGCAATAGCGGCTTCAATATTTTTGACAAGTGTGTCAAACATCTGAAAACCTTCTTTTTTGTACTCACTTAAGACAGTGGTTTTGTCACCACGCATCCAGATACCATCGCGTAAGTTGTCCATCTCATCGAGATGATCCATCCATTTTTCATCAATAGTAGAAAGCATCACGAAACGTTCGACTTCGCGCATTGCAGGGGAAGAGACTGTTTCTTCTCTTGATTGATAAGTCTGATGAGCAATATCGATAAGACGTTCTATGATTGCCTGAGGATCTGTAATTTTACTGAGGCTTTTGCGCAACTCAACTTGAGATTGATCGTCAAAAGGAATAATTTTTGTAAATTCTTGGACAATTGACTCAGAGCCAGACATACTTTGAATTTCTTCATCAATATAACTGAGGATTTCGTCCTTTAAGGAAGAATCGGGTTTGCCAGCTTGTTCCAAGATGCGTCGTCGGCGTTTGTAAATGACTTCGCGTTGTTTATTCATCACGTCATCAAAATCGACTAAACGCTTTCTTTGGTCGAAGAAAAAGCCTTCGACTTTAACTTGTGCCGACTGAATGGCGTTACCAACCATACCGTGTTCGATCGGTTGATCTTCATCAATTTTCAAGAAGTCCATTAACTTGGCAATTTGAGCACCGCCAAAAAGACGCATGATTTCATCTTCAAGTGAAATGAAAAACTGCGATGATCCGGGATCTCCTTGACGACCTGCGCGGCCGCGGAGCTGATTATCAATACGACGTGACTCGTGACGCTCTGAACCAATAATGTGGAGACCGCCGGATTTGACTACTTCGTCATGTGCGTGTTGCCATTTATCGAGTGCTTTGGAAAAACTGGTGAGGTTGTAGTTCTCGGGATTGATTGAAGGCGGGAGTTGAACGTTTTTAGGAAGTACTTTGTTTGATTTTGCAACTTTGCGACTCTGCGACTTTCTAAAATCTTTCAACTCGGGCTTTGCTCCACCAAGCACAATGTCAACTCCACGACCGGCAATGTTGGTGGCAACAGTAATACTCCCCTTCTTTCCCGCATCGGCAATGATAAATGCTTCTTGTTCGTTATTCTTCGCATTAAGCACTTGATGCTCGATATTTTTGCGTCGCAAAAAGTTGGAAATAATTTGGTTGTGTTCAATTGAACGGGTACCAATTAAGACTGGCTGGCCAGTTTGGGCATATTTTTCTACTTCACGTACGATTGCACTGTACTTTGCCGCAGTGGTTTTATACACAATATCCGAGTGATCCTGGCGAACCGCAGGAACATTTGTCGGAATGGGCAATACATCCATGTTGTAGATTTTGCGAAACTCTTCGGCCTCGGTCACTGCTGTTCCCGACATACCGGCTAGTTTTGTGTACATGCGGAAGTAATTCTGGAGCGAAATCGTAGCGAGTGTACGTGACTCTTGTTGAATTGGGACACCTTCTTTGGCTTCGATCGCCTGGTGCAGTCCATCGGAGTAGCGGCGGCCATACATCAAACGTCCAGTATGCTCGTCAACGATGATGACTTGATTTTCGCGGACAATGTATTCTTTATCGCGGTGGTAGAGTGTTTTGGCTTTGAGTGCAGCTTCGACATGATGAATGACATCAAAACTCTCTTCGTATAAATTTGAAACGCCCAGCTTCTGCTCAATTCTTTTAACACCAAGATCGGTCAGCGTCACGGTTTTTTGTTTTTCTTCGAGTTTAAAGTCAACATCAATGGTCAACGGGATCACCATTTTGGCATAGTCATAGTATTTTTTGGTCGGTTCTGTATCAGGAGCAGAGATAATCAATGGTGTGCGGGCTTCATCAATCAAAATTGAGTCAGCTTCGTCAACGATTGCGTACGTATGGGCGTTGGCATCTTGGCGTTGCACCATATCAGCAAGGCGTTGCACCATGTTGTCACGCAAGTAGTCAAAACCAAACTCATTATTTGTCCCGTAAGTAATATCAGCGGTATACGCCTGTTGGCGAGTAATTTCTTCAAAATGTTCGAGACGTTCATCACCGCGATCCTCACTATCGACATCGGGATTGTAGCGCTTCGCTTTGTCATGAACGATGACTGCACACTCCATTTCTAAGAAGTGATAAATTGGTCCCATCCAACCCACACCGACTTCGGCGAGATAATCATTCACAGTTACAAGATGAGCACCTTTGCCGAGCAGAGCATTGAGATAAAGAGGTGCCGAGACGGTCAGCGTTTTTCCTTCGCCAGTTTTTTGCTCGGTGACAACGCCCTGATGTAAAGCAATTCCCGCAATGAGTTGAACATCAAAGTGGCGCAGGCCGAGCACGCGGCGGGAAGTTTCACGCACAGTTGCGAATGCTTCTGGAAGTAACTCATCGAGAATTTGCTTATCGGTTTTTTTAGCTTGGCGCTCGATTGCAATTCTTTTTTTAAACTCAGCGGTCTTTCCCGCAAGTTGCTTGTCTGTGAGTTTTTTATGTTTTGGCTCAAGCGCATTAATTTGTTCAACCACTTTTTTATATTGGTTAATTTTTTTGGTATTTTCGTCGAAGAGTGTATTCAGAAATTTGAGCATACAAAGCCTTTCCAAGAGGATTAGATCTTAACACAAAAATGCGTGTTTTGTGACTAAACAAGTTTTAGTTCCAGTTCCGGAATAAGTTTCAGAACTAAGAGACTGCGGTTATCAAAAATGGTTTCATTATCTAACTGAACAAAGATAGCACCTTCTATCTCAAACCGAGAACAAGAAATAGGTCCTGCAATTTCTTCTCCTTCGAACTGCTCACTGATAAGCGTTGGAATTAAGGGAATAAAGTTGTATATAGCTTGTTCGCTTGCAGCTGGTTGGGTAAGAGAATTGCCAGTGAGTCCAAATATGAAAGTAAGCTCCTTGGAAGTTGTCTTTGCTTGGAAAATTGATGAGTACCCAGTCATTTTTTCGTAACTCATACTTCCCTCCTGATGACTTCTTTTTTCATAAATGGTTGGAGTATTTTTGGAACACGAATTGAGCCGTCTTCGTTTTGATAGTTTTCAATAATTGCGGCAAGCAAACGTGGCGAGGCTGCCATGGTGTTATTCAAGGTATACACATACTTAGTAGTGCCATCTGCAGCACGGTACTTGATGTTTAAACGACGAGCTTGAAAATCATTAAAGTAACTGGCTGAGTGAGTTTCACGATATTTTTGTTGACTTGGGAACCAGGTTTCAACGTCAAACTTTTTGCGTTGACCTGCGCCGATATCGCCGGTACACATTAAAAGTGTCTGATGTGGAAGCTCTAGATCGTTGAGCAATTTTTCGGCAAAGCCAACCATTTTTTGATGCCATTCGCGGGTGTAATCTTCGTCAGCAATTGTGTAAACTACTTGTTCTACTTTGGTAAATTGGTGAACGCGAATAATGCCCTGGACGTCTTTTCCGTATGTCCCGACTTCACGGCGGAAACAGGGTGAAATTCCGACCATTTTCATTGGCAAATCTTTTTCATTCAGAACTTCATCTTGATGATAAGCAGTGAGCGAAATTTCTGCCGTTGCAATTAAGACCTGATTGTCTTGCGTAGTGTAGTGATCATCCATTCCCCAGGGGTAATAACCAGTGCCCCATAGCGCATGTTTATTCACGAGCCAAGGTACACTCATGGGCGTAAAACCTTGTTCAACAAGTGACTGCATCGCATACTGCAACACTGCTTGTTCAAGTAATACAGCGTCATTTTTGAGAAAGTACGAACGAAAACCCGCAATCCGGACTGCACGTTTTACGTCCAGCATGTTATTCATTAACATTAATTCTTCGTGTGCACGTGGTTTGAAAGCAAATGTGGGAAGTGTGCCAGTCGTCTTAATGACTTGATTACCAGATTCATCGACTCCGACCGGTACGTCCGCCGCTGGCGGATTGGGAACTTGCAGCATTAAATCCAGAAACATCTCTTCTGTTTTTTTGAGTTCTGGTTCAATGTTTTTGAGTTCTTCTTTAAGATCTTTTCCTCTTTGCAGCTGCTCATCAGTTGGACGTTGGGTTGCGGAAGTTTTAATTGCTTCTGTATTTTGATTGATTGCTTGACGAATGCGTTCAACTTCAACGATGAGCGTTCGCCGCTTCTCGTCCATTGCGATGACCTCCTCAACAACTTGAGGATTCATCTGCTTGTCAGCAATAGCTTGCTTAAGTGCTGCTTGATTATTACGAATGAACGAGATGTCGAGCATATCACGCTAGTATAGCATCAACGTGCCGTTGCCACGACTGCCTTTGACCATTGGCTTGCACCTTCAGGCATAACTTGGAAGCGATATTGATGACCTGAGACCAAACCATTGATGACAACTTGACCTTCGTCACAACCAGCTGAGGTGGAGTATTTATAGCCCTTGAGACCAGCTTCGTTGTAGCGCACTGAGCATGTGCTACCGCGATAGTTCCACACTAACTTGACAGAACCAGTGCGGGCGGCTCCTGAAGTTATCTGAGAAGTTGCAGCATTCATGACTTCACTATGTTTAGCAACTGCAAATGTTGGACGAGACCAAGTGACATTGTCTTGACTCAAAGAAAATTTGTACGTGCGTCCAGTTACTAATGCGTTAATAAATACCTGTCCATCCTCACAATTTGCAACGGTGCTGTACTTGTAATTTTTTTGATCTGCTTCGGTGTACTTAATAAAGCAACTGCCGCCGCGATTACTCCACATTAAATGGACAGAGCCATCTCCGTTGTCATTGCTGAGAAAAGGAGTTGTTGAAGGTTGCATACTCGTGGGCAGCACTTTGGCTGTGCCCACTACTGCTCTAGACCACGCACCATTATTTTGATTAATTTGAAATTTATACTTTTGACCAGGCTGTAAACCATTGACTACTACCGAGCCTGCATCACAGTTTGTAGTAGTGTGGTATTGATACATCGCTGATTCCACTTCGGTGTAACGCACATCGCAGTTACCAGATCGATATGTCCAGTGCAGTTGAATGCCGCCAGTTGTATCAAAAGGAATTGTTTGAGCAGAAGTTTTACTACTGCTTACTAAGAAAAAAGTAAATGCAAATAAAAGAGAGGTCATGACTCGTTTGAGCATAGAAATCCTTTTCAAAAAAGTATGTACGGGCAGGAGAATTCACCCAATGTACTGCTTCGTAAAATGTTTGTCAAACGGAAGTTTAGAGATGTTTTATCGTGAAAAAAATGAAATTATTGAATGATCGTGAAAGCCGCGCGAATAGTTGCTTTAACGTTAGGCAAAGTGTCTAATCTTTCAACTTCGTCAAGTGAGTACCATTGCCAAGCCAGTGTTTCGGCATCGTTTTTATCAGAAGGAATTTGTTCGCCAATGTCTACAATGTACGTTAGAATAATTAAATTCACGTCTTCTTGTCCACTTGTTTGATCTTTTCTCCAAATATAGTTACTTGCAATTGGGTGAGGAAAAGCAATTTGGGCCTGTACTCCAATTTCTTCACGGAGTTCGCGTAAACAGGTTTGTTCTGGCGATTCGTTACTTTCTAAACCGCCACCAGGGATTTGCCACTTCAAGTGTGTCGCTGGTGAATCAGGTGCATTACGCTGTGTCAACAAAAACTGTTTTTGTTTATTTACTGCTAAGCCAAAAACGCCAACGTTAAGACGAGATGCGGTGATCATGATTGTTTACTAAAGACAGTAATTAAAAATGAGATGTGTTCGTCGGGAGTTTTGTGAATTAACTCAAAACCACGCTCAATATCTTCACGACTGACGTTTGCCGCGAAATTTTTATCTTTTAACTTCTTTTTTACAGACTTCACTTCCATACCCTCGAACTTTGTCGGACGCAACAGTGACACCGCATTCAGAAATCCAGATAACTCATCATTCGCAAAAAGATATCTTTCAATCAACGTTTCTGGTTGCTTACCAGTTCGGTCAGGACCGTGGGCGAGAATCGCATTCTTCAGTGATTCGGGATACTCACTCAAAAATTCAGCGACAGCTTTATTTGGATGTTCATCGGGAAACATTTCCCAATCGAGATCATGAAGCAAACCGGCCTGATACCAAAGTTCAGGATCTTCTTGCAACGTACGTGCGTATGCTTCCATGGCGAGAGCGACCATGCGTGAATGATTCAACAACGCAGGATTTTTCATGTACTTTAGTAATAATTCCTCGCTTTGTCCGCGAGACGGAAGTTGATTCATAACTACTCCTTTACTTCTATTTTTCCTACTTCACCACCGCAAAATTGTTGAATATATGAAGCACCCCTTTGCAAGGCAGCAACTACCTCATCTTTACTCAACCCAGGTGCGCCGTCTGCAAAAAGCAGAATATTCTTGGTTTTTTCTGTAATTTTTGTGTTTGAAATATCTCGGTAATTTAAATCAATCGTAATTAATTTTTCTTGATCACTGTAAACAAGTTCACCAGCTCGGGTGAATGTCGGTGTTTCATCACCTAAAAGAAGTAATGACTCGCCTTCTTTGGAAAAGCGTAAGGTAACCGGAAACTTGAGCATGTCAGCATCAAAACCACCTAATCCAATTGCGGTTTCAATTACAGCTAAGTTATATGCATCGACTGCAGTATTAATGGTGTACAGCGTTTTGCCTTGCGAAATCCTGCGCAGTAATGCTTCAGGTGAAGGTCGTTTTTTGTGAAAATCAACGCCCGTTGCTTTAAATAATTTTCGATACGCTTCAATTGGTTTGAGTTGACCGATATTTTCAGTTGGAAGGTTGAGCGCTTGAGTGACTTCTTTTTTGAGTGCCTCTAACTTAGGTTCTGTTTTTCGGATCGTCACATTTTTAATGAGTACTTGCGCAAAAAACATTCCAGGGAACTGTTCGTGAACTTCTTGAGAAATAAATCCTACAGAATGAGTAGGTGTTTTTGACGTTGAAGATAAGGATAATTCGGCAATTCTTTTATGACGAAACTCTGCAGTCATAGATAACAGCAACCAAGCGGCACGCGGACCAGCTTTTTTCCCAAGATAAGCGATGTAAATTGCTTCAAATCCTTTACGAGCACCAAGCGATTGTTTTGCGAGTTCAAAGAGTGCTTGCTGCAGATCTGCAGCATTCCATTCTTTTGGTTTCATAAGTACTTCGATTTCTTCTAAGTACTTTTTTTGCTCGTTGGTGAGTGTGTAGGCAAGTTCAGGTATTTCCAAAGTTGGACCGAGTTGAAACTCTTCTGGCGCATACCGATTAATCCAGATCTGAGCATAGTGTTTGCGTTGCGCAAGTACTGCTTTTTCTTGCGCAGTTAATGCACTGCCCTTGATTTCCGCAAACTTCGCAACTAAATCAATTTCTGGATACTGCATCCACGTTGCCACATCACGAAAACGAGGCAAAAAGTGTGCTGACGGTATGTTTTCAATTTGAGAAAGCTCAAAGGATCGGCCTGCACGTGAGTCTTCTTCTAATTGGCCCCAATATGTGCGTGCGCCAGCATCATAATCATCAAATAAATTGGGAATAGCCATTGTGTGGGGGTCAAAATCAATCACTTGGCTAAAAAGTCGGCTGACAAAGAGAAAGCGACCCACTTCAGCGGGAAACAACTCCACAAACTCGCGCGCAGAAGTTCCAACTCCTTTGCTTGAACTCATTTTTGCCCCGCGAATCAGGATCCATTCGTATGGAATATCAAAAGGAACCGGTGCATGAAAAACTTTGTCGATAAGTTGATTAGCCATGTCACGCGAGCCGCCAGCAGATGTGTGATCTTTGCCTGCGCCTTCGATAGTGACGCCAAGACACTTCCAGTGTGCTGGCCAATCAACTTTCCAGAGTAATTTGCCAGTGCCATTAAATGGTGAAACAGATCCTGAATAGCCACATCCTTCAGCCCATGTTACTTTATTTTTTTGACACTCAAACGTGACCATTCTTCCATCCCACCCCGTAGTAAGTGTGGTCCCCAGCTTACCGCACTGCGGACAAATGACTTGAAAAGGAAACCACTGCTTAGGCAATTGATAGTCTGCAACTTCTTGGTAAACGCGGCGAATTGTGTCGATGTTATCTAGAGCTGTTTGGATGTGTTCATTCATTTGACCAGATTCATACAACTCGTGACTCCAAATAATTTGTTGCGTACTGCCAAGTTTGTGAAACGCATCTATGAAATCCAAAGCATAAAACTCAGCAAAATTTTTCGCTGCTTGGTACTTTGCTTTTTCCACTTCAGTGGCTCCCACAAAATCGATTCCAGACTTCTCTAGTGGTGGAGCAGGTATTTTATACAGCGGTTTACCCATGTGCTGGCTGTATTCTTTCTCGTCTAAGTAACTTGGTAAACCATCCATTGAGTCCATGTCATTGAAGACGTATGTACTTGTAATAGTTTGATCAGATGCGGCTGTAAGAGCTTTGGCCACGATGTCATGTAACATCACGCCTCTGAGCGCGCCAGTATGCACCCGGCCTGAAGGCGTTTTCATGTCATCAACGTGAAGATGGTCAATGTGTGTTTTTTCTTGCCAAGAAAAAATACCCTTAACAAGCTTGTCGATCCAGTGCTGAGATTGTTGCATAGAATTGTTCGATTATAGCTGTTACGAGCTTTGATGAGAATGCTCGGGTTGCTGATCCTCCAAGAGGGTGGCTTTTTTTATATCTCCATTCGGAAGCTCGTAACGTTTGCCATTAGATTCATAAATAATTCTGTAGCTATCTACTTTAGATTGGGGATTGGAAAGACACATTGCAATGTTTGCTAAATAAAGGTTGAAAGAAATAGATTCTCTGGTTTTTGCATCATCCTCTCGGACTGTAATAGTAACTTCATTTTTTTTAGTATCATCTGGTCTAATCTCAATAGAGGCATGTAAATCAACGCTTCTCAATTCATTTTTCAAGTAAGCTACTGTTTTATCAGTTAATCTTCCTTTGATAAGTACTTCTATTGGCTTTCCCATATCTCTCCTTATTTTTAATATAACGGGCAATTTTACTCCCATTTTTGCAAAAGTATATTACTCTCAAATTGATATATTTTTATATCTTAAAGTCACGAAAAAAATACTAATAAAGTAGTACAATAGAAATATGTCAAAATCGACCACAGAAATGATCGCTGAAACCAGTCGTGAATATCACAAAATCGGCTCAATTTATTGTTCAGCTCTAAAAGAGAACATCATTTTTAATAACTATGGATGGAAGCATTTGCGCTTTGATGGACATGGTCATAAAAGAAATGAACAAGATTTACGTCGAAGATTACATTTATTTAAGCATGCTGTTGAGGTTCTCAAAAATTGCAAAACGGCTGGAGAAAAAGAGCAAGCAACTATACACTTGAAGAAAAATCCACGAGATGTAATTTATATTGAAATTGGGCATGAATGCAAAACCAAATTAGGAAACAAAAATATTGTTGTGATACTGAGGAAGTTTGAAAAGGGACCCTATCACTACTATTCAATTCGTTAATACAAAAAGAGCTCCCTCAGGAGCCTTTTTTGTGTGTGCTAGCTTTTCCGGCGTAGTATACTTAGCTGGTTACGGAAGTTATCCTCACTAGCACACTCATATTATCCCTAAATTTTTGCCAAAAGTCAATAATTATCTCGAGAAGAATGGGTATCCGCAAGTTTTTTACTTGATTTCCACAATTTCGTACGTGACCATTCCTGCGGGGGTTTCAACCTCGACTTTTTCACCTTTTTTCTTCCCTAAAAGTGCTTTACCTAATGGTGAAACGCTGGAAACTTTCCCATCTTTTGGTGCAGCTTCAAACTCACCCACGATGTGAAACGTAGCTTTTCTCTTTGAGCGACCCGATTTAATAGTGACCTGAACTTGTGAGCCCATGCCAACAGTGCCGTTTTTATGTGTATGTTTCACAATAGTGGCATTTGCAATCACTCCCTTGAGATCGGCAATGCGGGTTTCGATCAATTCTTGGTCTTCTTTGGCGCTGTGGTACTCAGCGTTTTCACTTAAGTCGCCGTATCCACGTGCTGTTTCAACGCGTTTGATGACTTCAGGTAATTTGATTTCCTCTAACTCTTTTAACTCTTTTTCGATCTCAGCAAGGCCTTCAGAAGTTAACTGAATTTTGTGTGGTGCGATGATTGAATTTGTCATAAAACATCTCTTTCTAAAAAATCACCCTTGAATGGGTGATCGTGAGCTCAGTAATACTATAGTGTGATATTGCTTTAATCAATATCACTTTTTTTATCTCTATAGGTTTAGACTCCTCTCCTTAAATAAAAAAAAGAACCGCTTAAAGCGGATGATTTTTCGAGTATTTACGCGTGGATATAGTCTACCAAGAGTTCCCAAATACCCAGTAAGAGTATTGTAAGAAATTTGTAAGAGAACTATACGCGGGTAGCTCGTTTTGTCTTTTGCGCAACTCTAATTTCGAGCAACGCACGGCGCAGAGATGCTTCGGCCATGATCATTTCTTGTTGGGTGGTCGTACTCATTGCCATTGTTTCCTGGGCAGCCTTTACTGCTGCTTCTGCTTTTTCAATACTGATTTCACGAGCATGTACGGCACTATCAACAATGATTATGACTGTGCTGTCAGGACCCACATCAATGAAACCCTTTGAGACAACAAGTGAATCTTCTTCGCCGTCGTGACGATATACAAGTTCTCCTGTCACCAGCTGAGAAAAAAGCGGAACATGTTCTGGTAACACCGTGATTTCGCCCTCTGAAGTTACAGCGGTAACGGAGTCCGCTTCAGTCGAAAGCAGTTGCTTATCCTGAGTGACAATCGTGAGATGAAGTGTCTTGTGTGCCATAAATTCTTACAACGTTTTTGCTTTGGCGATTGCATCGTCGATCGTACCGACTAAGTAAAATGCTTGTTCTGGCAAGTCATCGTGTTTGCCATCCAAAATTTCTTGGAAGCCCCGAATGGTTTCGGCAATTGGAACGTATGCACCTTTAATGCTCGTGAATTGCTCGGCGACAAAAAATGGCTGAGAGAGAAAACGTTGTACTCGGCGTGCACGTCCCACAACTTGTTTATCTTGATCACTTAGCTCATCAATACCGAGAATCGCAATAATATCCTGCAGTTCTTTGTAGCGTTGTAATACAGCTTGAACTCCGCGTGCGGTCCGATAGTGTTCTTCGCCGACAATATCTGGTTGCAAAATTTTTGATGCAGAAACTAAAGGATCGACGGCTGGATAAATACCTTGTTCAGATAAACGACGCTCGAGTGAGATTGTAGAGTCCAAGTGTGCAAACGTCGTCGCCGGTGCAGGATCAGTGTAGTCATCAGCAGGGACGAAAACGGCTTGAATAGAAGTGATAGATCCTTTCTTCGTGGAAGTGATGCGCTCTTGAAGCATAGCCATTTCAGTTGCGAGGTTTGGTTGATAACCCACTGCAGAAGGAATACGGCCGAGCAATGCAGACACTTCAGAACCAGCCTGTGAAAAACGGAAAATATTATCAATAAAGAACAACACGTCTTCGCCCTTCACGTCGCGGAAGTACTCGGCCATCGTCAGTGCAGTGAGCGCCACGCGCAGACGACTGCCTGGTGGTTCATTCATTTGACCAAAGCACATCACTGTACTTGCGATAACGCCTGAATCTTTCATTTCGTGATACAGATCGTTTCCTTCACGAGTACGTTCACCAACACCAGCAAACACAGAGTGACCCTCATGCTCTTCTGCAATATTACGAATGAGTTCTTGAATAATAACGGTCTTCCCCACTCCTGCTCCGCCAAATGCACCGACTTTACCACCTTTTGCAAATGGGGCGATGAGATCAATGACTTTAATACCAGTTTCCAACATTTCAGCTTTGGTGCTGAGCTCTTTGAGCTTAGGAGCGGGACGATGGATTGGTGCAGTGTGTTTTACTTCGACTGGTTCACCTTCGTCCACAAGTTCACCTACTACGTTAAAAATACGACCAAGTGTTTCTTCTCCGACGGGGACAGTAATTGGAGCACCTGTGTCTGTAACTCCCAAGCCGCGTGTTAATCCTTCTGTCGATCCCAGGGCAATTGCGCGAACGGTGTTCGTCGAGAGTTGTTGTTCAACTTCCAGAGTCAGAATTGAGTTGTCGTCGCGTTCGAGCTTGAGCGCATTAAAAATAGCTGGAATTCCTGCTGAAAACTCAACGTCAACGACTGGTCCGATGATGCGAGTGATGTGGCCGATGTTCTTTTGGTTTGTCATAAATTTCCTTGTAACTTTCTAAATACTATTGACTGACTGTCATAGTCGCGGTCGTAATATCTAGAATTTCGTTGGTAATCACGGCTTGACGTGACTTATTAAATGCTAATTTTAACTCACTTACCAGAGATTTCGCATTATCACTTGCATTTTTCATTGCCACCATACGCGCACTGTGTTCGCTGGCTTTCGCCTCGAGAAGAGTTTGATACAAAGTATTTTCTAAATAATACGGGAGAAGCTCATTCAGAATAGAGCTTGCATCTGGTTCAAATGTATAAAGTGCGTGAGCTTGTGCGTGGGCGTCAAGTTGTTCGCCAACTACGTCTGTAAGAGACAGCGGTAAAAGACGAGTAGTTCGCACTTTTTGGGTCAGCGTGTTGATAAAATCCATGTAAATGAGCGAAACTGAGCGGTAACGATGATCTAAGAATCCTTCTGTAATCACGGTACTGATCGGGAGAATCTCTGCCGCAGTAAGTTTTTCAGGCAGATCAGTAAACTGAGCTGCAATCGGAAAGTCCATTTTACGCGCAAATGCAATTGCTTTTTTGCCGATGACGATCACTTCCATATCAGGATGTTCTTTACTCCACATCCAGGTACTTTTAAAGAGATTTGTGTTTAAACCACCACAGAGGCCTCGATCAGTTGAAAATAAAACGAGAATATCTTTTCCATCTTTATGATGTGCAAGGAGTGGGTGAGCCAGTGAGTCAGTAAACTCAGCCACTTTTTGCAAAGATTCTTGAATTGCTCGTGTGTATGGTCTGGTTGCCATCGCTTGTTGCTGAGCACGACGCATTTTACTGGCCGAAACCATTTCCATTGCTTTAGTAATTTTCGAGATGTTTGCGGCGGTATTGATGCGCCCTTTGAGTTGCCTTGTGTTGGCCATTACGCCTCCAACATCCACTCTTCGTGCAGACGGTTAAAAACGTCAATCGCTGACTTGAGTGCAGCGATCGTTTCATCACTCATTTTTTGTTCTTTGCGCATGCTCACGAGAATGGCTTGATGTTGACCGTGAATATACTCTAAGTATTCTTTTTCCCACTGTACTAAGTATTTTTCCTGAATGACGTCTAAGTATCCATTGACGGCAGCAAAGATGACGACGACTTGCTCTTCAACTTTCAAGGGAGTATCCCACCCTTGTTTTAAGACTGCGTTTACGCGAACACCGCGATCAAGTTGAGCTTTTGTGCGTTCGTCCAAATCAGAACTAAATTGAGCAAAAGCTTGCAGCTCACGGAACTGAGCTAAGTCAAGTTTCATGGTACCTGCTACTTGTTTCATTGATTTGATTTGGGCAGCTGATCCGACACGAGAAACTGATAAACCTACATTGATGGCTGGCTTCATCCCCGCATTGAAAAGGTCTGCTTCGAGATAGATCTGTCCATCAGTAATAGAAATCACGTTCGTGGGCACAAATGCCGAGACGTCGTTTCCTTGAGTTTCGATTATTGGTAAAGCGGTAATTGAACCCCCACCGTGCTCTTTGTTTAAACGACACGCGCGTTCCAGTAAACGTGAGTGCAAGTAAAAAACATCACCAGGAAAAGCCTCGCGACCAGATGGTCGGCGGAGAAGCAATGAAATCTCACGATATGCTTGAGCATGTTTAGTGAGGTCGTCGTATACGACCAAAACATCTTTGCCTTGATCCAAAAAGTACTCGGCAATTGCAACACCAGCATACGGAGCCAGATACTGCAGTGATGCAGCGTCTGAAGCTGAAGCTGAGACAATGATGGTGTAGTTCATTGCGCCGCGTTCTTCTAAGATTTGACGAGTTTGAGCCAACGTGGAACGTTTTTGACCGATGCCGACGTACACACAAATCACGTTTTGATCGGCTTGATTTAAAATGGTGCCAACGGCAATGGCGGTTTTGCCAGTGCCGCGGTCACCAATGATTAACTCGCGCTGTCCACGACCGATAGGAATCATGGCATCAATTGCTTTGACACCTGTTTGAAGGGGTTGAGTAACGGATTGACGAGTCATCACTCCTGGAGCAATGCGCTCTAAGTTCATTAAGCGACCCTGTGCAACTTCAGGACGACCATCGAGTGCACGCCCTAGTGGATCGACGACACGACCAATAATTTCATCAGAAACATTTAAAGAAAGAATGCGACCAGTGCGCGAAACTTGGGAACCGGCTTCTAAATGGGCAGCACTTCCCAAGGCTACAATACCTACTTTGTCTTTTTCAAGATTAAGAGTGAGACCAAATTGGTTTTCACCTAGATCAATCAGTTCTCCCATCTGTGCATTTTCGAGTCCATCGACTTGCAAAATACCATCACCAAATGACATCACCGTACCGACTTCTTTTTCAGTTGTGTCAAAGGCGATATCTCCAATTAAGGAAGCAAAAGTTGAGTCGTGGTGATTTTGTGTTCTCATGAGATTGTACCTTCACCTAACATCTTTTTTATTTGATCAATTTTACTTCGGAGTGAACCATCAAACTGGCGTGAGCCAACAGTAATCGTCAATCCACCGATCAGTTTAGGATTCACAACAGTGCTGATCTTTGCTTCACTGCCGTATTTTTTCGTTACTGCTTTTTGAATTTTACTCATTTGAGCAGCAGTGAGTTCTATGGCGCTGGTAACAAGAATTTTCATCATGCGATTCTTTGGAGGAGCTGATCAAGTTCTGAGTCAATGATTTGAGTTTGAACTTTTTTATCAATACTCATCCCAATTTTTTCTACAGCTGCAACAACGGCATCTGCGTATTGTGATTTAATTGTTTGTTTGAGCGCAGCGACTTCATCCATTTTATTTTGTTGTTCGGCTGCTGCATTGGCAGTTGCTTCTTCTTTTGCTTTTGCCATCAATTCTTTTTTACGTGCTGTTGCGGCTTGAGTTGCTTCTTCGAGCAATTTGGCAGCTTCTTTTTCTGCGTCTTTGATAATCTTTTTCCTTAACTCATCAATTTGGCGCTTCTCGGCAATGCTTGCTTCGGCGGCTTTTTGGCCTTCCTCGACTTTTTTGCTGCGATCGTCGAGAACCTTCTTTACTGGCGTGTAGAGAAAGTACGTTAGAGCTCCTGCGACAACTCCAAAGTTAATGATTTGAAATAAAATTTGTGGAAATTGAATATCCATAGTTCGTCCTTTGGTCTATTAAGCTGACCGATTACACGAAGCGCAAGATCAGTGCAATAACTAATGCATAGATAGCGATTGCCTCTGTAAATGCAGCTCCTAAAATCATGTTTGTTTGAATTTGACCAGAAGCTTGTGGGTTGCGGCCCATGGCTTCGATGGCTTTTCCAAATAAATACCCAATGCCGATACCAGGTCCGATAGCACCGAGTCCCATAGCTAAACCGACTGCAATTTCTTTCATATGTCTCCCCGCAAAGCTTCAAAGTTACACAGTTTCATAGTTACGACTTTGTGTCTTTGTTACTTTGCTAACTTTAATTGTTAATAATGTTCTTCCCCATGACCAATCGTCGCGATATTAAATAGAACGAGTGATAACATGGCAAATACTAATGCTTGGATAAAGCCGACAAAAATTTCCATGCCATAAAACGGCATAGGGGCAATAATTTTAGTGAGTGCAGTCATTACTACCAGTAGCACTTCACCGGCAAACACATTCCCAAATAAACGAAACGCAAATGAAATAATACGCGAAAATTCAGAAACAATTTCCAAAAGACCAACCACAAAGTTCAACGGATTGGAAAAATTAATAAATTTACTAAAGTAGCCAATACTCAGATATGTCACGCCAAATATTTGAATTGAAGCGACCGAAATTAAGGCGAGCGCTAAAGTCATGTTAATGTCAGCGGTTCCTGCGCGGAAGTAAGGAACTAAAATGCCTTCTGCATCCTTAAATCCAATTGTGCCCGCTCCTGGCAAAAGTCCCATCCAGTTTTGCAGAAGAATAAACAAGAAAAAAGTAGCAATTAAAGGAAAAAACTTCTTCGTCTTTTCGGTATTGTTTGTGACGCCTTGCACTAAGTTATACAGTGCTTCCACAATCATCTCGGCGAGGTTTTGGATACCGGTGGGACGATTGGTTGGTTTTAACGTAGCACGGACCCACACAGCGAAAGCGATTAATAGACCACTAACCACCACACTGGTGAGCATTGAGTTGGTGACAGGAAAACCTCCGAAGGAGAAAATCTTTTCAGCTGAAATGGAGATATGCAGCGGTGCTGCCATATAAAGATCCAATTTTTTTAATGTTGATGTTCAAAAGAATGTTTAACTCACGAAATTATAACCTGGATTTTATCCTCAGCAAGAGTGGTTTTATTGATTAAGAACAATGACAGCATCGTACTTGCCACTTGGATCTTCAGTATCTTTACCAGTCGCATACGTTAATGTGTTGCCGGTATCTTTACTGAAGGAAGCAACCATCCCAGCGTCATTTTTATCTAACAAGACAAATGTCCCACTCGTTGTGTACGTGCCTTTGGCATTGCCTGTGTCAACAGATTTATATCCAGCATCTGTCAAACTTTTCTTCATTTTGCCGGCTAAACCAGAGGTTTTGGTGGCATTCACGACTAAAATTTTTGTTTTTGCTTTATCAATTGCAACTGGTGTGGGTGTTGGTGTGGCGGTGGGAGTCGGAGCAACTGTGGCGATTGGAGAAGCAGTTGGAGATGCTGATTTCATTGCTGTACCGCTCTTTTTTTCTGAGAGAGTGAGGAGGCCAAAACCAATTCCCACTCCCAAAGCGACCGTAACAACGAGAGCTCCAATGGTAATTGCAACCACTTTGATTAGAGAACCAGCGTCACTTTTATTTTTAATTACCTGACGAGGAACTTCGTGATTGGGTATTGTCGGAGGCATACTTGGATTTGTGAAGATGGGATTCATGGGTCTTGAGTCTGTCATAGGTTGAGTAAAAGGTACCACATTTTCAGGTTTCACGATAGGTGGAGAGATTAGTGCTGGAGCAGGAATCGGTGCCGGAGCTAGAGAGGGGGTTAGCGCGGGCGGCGTATGCACCGGCTCTATTTTAACAGGACTCACTGGCACTTCCGGTGCTGCCTCAACTTTTAATGCCGCATTGGGTTTAGGAAGCTCAGCTGGCTTCACGATAGGCATGGAAGGAATTGGCATTTCTTCTTCGTTATCATCATCTAAGTGAATCGGTTTGGGTTGAGCTTTTTCTTCCTTCTCTTCTTTTTCTTTGACTTCTGCAACAGTGGCTGGCACATCAAAGGGACCTTCATATTTCTCCAGCTTAAAGCGAGGAATCACCAGTTCAGGAATTGAGAGGGTTTTTGCACTCGCCTCGATAATTTGTTTGATGTATGAAGGAATCCCTTCCGTTTCATCAGAAAAGTTAGCAAGTTGCTGAATTGGAAGTGTACCACTGAGTTTTTCTTTGATCGTGTTTTCAACCAAACCATTCGTGAGCAAGTACATTGTTTGGATATTCGGTTCGGCACCTTTGAGTGTTTTGACGGTTTCGGCAATGTTTTCTGTTTCTTCAATACTAAAAGAAATAGTTTGATCAACGCCGATGTAGTGCTGCGCAAGATACAGACGACTCCCAATTTGAATGGTACTGAGTGAAGGCTCAAGCGAAATGACCGACTTGATCGTCCAACTGAGTGGCGAGATTTCAGCAATCGTGAGCTTGTGCTCGGCCGCAGCTTTTTGAACGGGTGCCATCAAGGATCTCTCTAGAGCAGACAACTGGACTTTTGACTTTCCCTGATATTGAGTCAAGATAAACGTGTCAACTTCGTGTGTATCTTTTGTCAGTCCAAGCTCAGGAAGGAGTTTCTCTTTTAAGTATTTTTTGACAACGCTCTCCTCTGTTTCTTTTATATCAACTATCGTGTTCGTAAAGAGAAAATCTGGCAAAATCAAGTGATACTCATCAGGATCAAATTTTTTGATCAGTTTGTCAACGTTTGCTGGAATAAACTCGTTATCATCAATAAACTCACCATTAATTTGGCGGAATGCTTGAATAGCAAATGTATTTGGCTTTTTGGTGGGCAACAACTCTGCGGCATACGCAGAATCTGGCATGATATAGAGGTACTTTTTTGTGTTCAACATCTGGGCAGATTATAACATTATTTGATAACTTTCAACAAAGTATGGCGGAGCGTTGAACAGTTTGCAAGGGTTTATTTGGAGCACATTGATGCTTGCTGAAATCGAATTTTATTATCACGCTGAAAATGGATGAGTTCGTTTTTTTTGTGTCACTACAAATTCTTCTCCACTAGGGGTAGCCAATCTTGTTGAGTGTCTCAAGTTAACTAACTGCTCTGGAAAGGTAGCATATGACACTCCTGGATGAATATTGTTGTGAAGTAAAGCCCTGATCGTTATTGCCACGCAACCGCGGATGGTCGCTTTTTGCAAAGGGTGTGCAGGGTGTCCTAACATCGTTTCTTTAAGAGCAAAAAGTTCAGTCACCTTTTTATCAGGTGTAAGGTAAAAGTGAGAACCAGTCTCGAGAGAAACATAACCTCCTTCAGGATTAAGAAGTCTGTACTCACTACCCGTGAAACCCATACCTTGAATCATACCTCCTAAATAAGAACCAGCTATAAGTACCTTTTTCACAGAACTCTGCTGTTTTAATGCAGAAATAACTTCGTTCATTGCTATTTCTTTATCTTGCAATAATGGATTGCGGTTTCGCATCTCTTCCATCACTTCATTTCTGAATAAAGGGGCCGGTGAGCTTTCTATGGTGGGAATCACAAAAAATTCTCCACTCTGGATTCCTAGTGTTTTTTGGAAATCATTTTGCAGACTTAAGAGCGTTTGATCCCTTGAATCGAGATTTCCCTGCTTAAAGGCAGTTTGCATGAAAATAATTATTGGAATGTTATTTCTTTGAGAATCAAAAATTATTTTTTTTAATTCTTCTAAATAGAGATCATATTTCTTTATAACTTCCTCCGTTTGTGGTCTATAAATACCTTCAGTTCTATTGGTCTGGTTACCTTTTAGTGAAAGATTTGTATACCTCATAAACTCAACAAACTCTGTATAGAAGAATGGATGAACAAGCATCGTCACCGTACTTTTTGTGTTCGCTTTTCTTAAATTTTCTAAGACAGGAGAATTAAGTTCTCCTCCTGACAAGAGGTCATACAGTTTGATAGACAGAGATTCTGTTTCTTCAGAAGCGTTAACGAGACCTAGATTTTCATATACCTTTTGGACTGACATATTTAAGAACATCACTCTACCACAAATTTTTGAGTTTGTGGCGTACTGCCGCTCAATGAAGAAGTTACTGGAAGGACAATCCAAAATAGACGAAGCTTACGGTTTAAAAAAAGAACACATTAAAAAGATATTAATTGTCTTGATTTTTGCCACGATGCTTGTGCCAATCTACCCCGCTCTGAGTACTTTACTTTCTGCTGAAGCTGTTCGACAGTTTTTGAAAATTCTTTCTATAGATAGAAAAGTGGGAGCCGAATTAAAGAAGATTGAGAGAGAAATTGACGTTGAAGTTGGTTAGTTGTTGAAATAAAAAAAGAATTGATAAATCAATACTTTCCATCTTGTGAGTCGGGTGGGACTCGAACCCACGACACTCTGCTTAAAAGGCAGATGCTCTAACCACCTGAGCTACCGACCCA
>PJMF01000018.1 GCA_003173865.1 Minisyncoccota bacterium | reverse complement strand
CAGTTTTTCCTGAATGTTACTGCAATTATGTTGCACCAGCAAAAATGACAGATGGTCAAAACGTCGTGATGAAAATAAGTTTCCCTGACGATGAATTCTTTCGGGAGGTTGCATATCTAAAATCTCATCAAGGAGGTCCGGTAGCTACGTTGCTGAAAGTCGACGAATCAATTCCAGCTCTTTTACTAGAGAGAATTGACCCTGCGAACTCGCTCGTAGCAGTCGATGATAAAGAATCGATTCCGATTGCGGCAGCTTTATTAACGGAATTATTTAAAGTTCAAACTCCAATTTCAGGATTTAAAACAACAGACGATTTATTTCAAGAATTTTTAGATTTAAAAAAAAGATTCGCAGCGGAAGAATTGCTTCCTGCAGAGGTGATCGAGAAAGCTGAGCAAGCTTATAGAACTTTACAGTTGTCTAAAAAAGAGCAGATTTTTCTGCACGGTGACCTCCATCAGTTTAATATTCTTTTTGATCATGTGCGTGGATGGGTCGCGATTGATCCTTCTGGAATTATTGGCGAAAAAGCGTATGAGGTCGCTGCTTTGGTAAAGAATCCGCCGATGATTGCCAACTTGCCAAATTTAAGAGAAATCTTAATCGAGAGAATTGGAAATTTTGCGCTGCTATTAAATCTCGATCCTAAACGTATTTATCTCTGCACACTTTTTTCAACAGTGCTCTCAGTTTTGTGGGCTTACGAAGATGGAACAAAAATTGACGATGATTTTATGCGAGATTTAATGAAAATAGCAAGCATGTTGACTAGTATTGATGCTGAGACGTTACTGATATAGTGAGTTGAAAAAGATTCATTTCCTATTGAAAACTCGTACTCAAACGAATGAGTGATTTTCTGGATATATCAAACCAAAACGAAGGTCCGAGGGTTGCTTGATCGGCGGCCTTCGTGTTGACAATAAGTAATGTTGGAGCGGCCCAGCCGGTCACTTCGCCCATCACAAAGCCACTTTTTTTTGCCTCAAACAATGGATTGATATCTAAAAATTGTTGCCCATCCGGAAAGTTTTCACCGCTCGCTTTAAATACTAATGTATCAGGTTGTGCACCACCAACTTCGCGGATGAAAAAGTATTTGTTATCAGGTGACCATGTGTTGAATGGAATACTCATCGAGATTTTGCTGGATGGAGTTTTGGTGTAAATTAATTTCCCACTAGTAGTTGCGTCCGGTGCTACGAAGAAAGAATATGTCGTCACACCGGAAACTTTTTTCATTGTCTTCATCACAAGCGTTTTGCTCCCATTGGGAGACGCCCATGTAGTAGTGCTTGGAGAAGCTTCGACCAGCGGTGTCGGACTGGGAATTCCAGGCATGCTAAAAATTCGTGGTGTATGCGTTTGTTGGAAAACACGAAACAAAACAAGCACAATGGCAATTGCTGCCGCACCACCGAATACAAATAGAAAGTTTACTCTACGCATACAGGTGTTGTTCCTTCTTGAATTTGCACTTTTTGACAAATCGAAACAGTGGTCCCTGGATCTTCCGCAGTAGCATGTGTGGTTGATCCGACAGTGGCCGGTGAAGCCCAGTCATACAACGTCTCTGCATCGACCGGCCGCATATTTACGCATCCGTGACTCATTTCATGGCCAAAATTATCATGCCAATACGCACCGTGGATACTAAATCCCTCAGCTTCAGATACTTGGGCGTTCGCAAAAAACATCACAAACGGCACATTCGGCAAATCATACGCATCATTGCCACTTCCACCCGACATGCGAGTTGACCGAATTTTAATCCAGATTTTGTAGTCGCCTGGTGGTGTGGGGTGCCATTTGCCGGTGGAAACGAGTGTATTTAAAACGAGCGTCGAGCCCTGAAATGCGTATAGAGTTTGATCATTCAAATCAACATAAATATGTTTTTCTCCAGAAAGAGAAGTCGCTCCAAGCACGTTCATCTTGACTGGCTTTTCAGCTAAATTGATTTTTGGTGGAATAATTGCTTGGCCGTCAAAAACGCCGATAGCGTTATTTTCGACTTGGGCAGACAAATTGTGAATACAACTAATAGAGTTAGCGCAAAAGGCAGTTTGATTTTTAAAAGAAAAAAAAGAAACGGCGCAAAACAACGCAATTCCACTGAGTGCTGCCAACATATAGTTACGAATAGCTAACTTTTTTTTAATATTCTTAATAGATTTTTTCTTCACTGATTTAAGGGTAAGCTGTAGCGAGGAAGAAGTAAAGGATCCGCTTATGGCTCTAAAAGCTCTCTCAACGATTTTTTAGAGCTACTTATAATGTCAAGCTGATCTCCTGGAAGTTCACCATCTCCTTTTAGATGAACATCTTGTTGCAAGTTCTCTTGGTTTTGTTGTTTTTCTATTTCCGCTAAAAACATTTCAAGTTCCTCAATGCTCAAGAGCATACCACGTGCTGATTTGTTTTTCTTCAGTTTAGTAATCATGTTTTTAATTTCTTCTTTTCCTGCTGTTGTGAGAAAAAATCTATATTTTTGTGTTTGAGGATTCTGCTTGATATGAAAGAGAGCTTTTCTTTCTGGATGCATAGTCTCGAGCCTTGGTGATTCGGGATTTTCTGCAATGGCTTTCAGATAAGCTTCTATCTGGAGAAGTACTGGTTCCAAAATTGGAGCTCCGAGCTCACGGAAGTACGTTGATGATACTTTTTGTTCAATGCCATTTATCTCAGTAATATGTCCGTTAGGATCCAGTGTTATATTTAGAATGCCACCTCTAAAAAGGTCAAATCTATCTCTGTAAAATACTGCCACATTTTGCGGGATCTGAGTATCGGGATTTATATTAAAACTAATTAACATCTTGTCTGAATGAATAAAAAAAGACTGTGTCACATCTACATCTTGAATTCTTTCACCAAGAGATTCTATACCGCGCTCGTATCGTATCAGATCAATAAGTACTTCATCTAAAGGCAATGAATTAAAAACTCTAGTTGAGACAATAACAGAGTCTTTCAGTTCTTGTCTGAGAGGGAGCGTACCTATTTTGAGAAATGCATTATTTGCATTAATAATGTACCGATTCATTTGGTCAAAATTTCCAAAGCGATTTTCGAATGCACGAATGCTCGTCTCATTGTCTTGAGGATTGTTCAAACCTTGCTTAAATATCTCGACCAATGATTGCTCAATAGATTCTAATCTCTCGATTCCTGTTTCAACATGAGAAGCATTTCTTTGTAGTTCCTTGATGATTTGGTGGGTAATATGCTGTAGCTCTATGAGAGTTGATCTATATATTTCTCTGTCTTGAACTAGTGTGTAATTTCTTAAGAGTCTTTCTCGCATATGTGAATAAAAAAGAGCACTGTCGAAGTTATTCAACTCTAGAGAAAGTCTTGAATCAGAAGAATTTTCTGCACCGAGCGCATATGTTGCTTCAGCAAATGGAGAATTAACATCTAAAGTGATAGAGTCACCTCTTACCCCAATCCTAGTATCGTATGAAGTTATGGAATGACCAGTTCTAGCAGGTTGTCCTTTTCTTAAATCTTTATTTTTTTCATAATAGACTTTTGGCTGATAAACAAAACTATTTCTAACTCTACTAAGTAAATTTTTTGGAATTTGAAGGGAAAAAGAAAAATTTTGCGGGACTTCTCGATTTTCTTTCAGTTGTGCGATCTGTCTTTCTATTTCTGTCTGAATAATCGCTAAATTTTCTAAAACTTTCTGGAAAAGTTCTTCCTCAGTTGAGTAAATTCTTTTGCGGAGTTCCCTAAAACGACTAGAGCGTTCTGGTTTTGGCATAAAAGGGTCTTTCTAATTTACTTTTTCTACCGCAATCTTGAGTGAGTCTTGAGTGTGATTAAAGACAAATGCTATTGTTTTATCTGAAGTATTGGTGACATAAAGGTTTTGTTTACTACTGATGCTTGCTTCACCAGGAACGTAGTAGATCGCTGTCCCAAACTGTTTAGCGACGTCAGGGATGGCGGCAAAATCGTGTTTGGTCGGCGCATCGACACTCAATCCAGCCTTTGACGAAACGACATTAATAAATGAAGCGAGATGACACACACCGTCGCCGATTAACCAACCGTCAGATTTGAATTTCTCAGTGGAGTTGAAGTGGGCATTTGTAGTTTGAACGACAGAATTTTTGTATTGATTCAAAATTTGGTCGTGAAAGGCAAACGTCTGTCCAGGCTTTAGGTCAAATTGGTACTGACCAGGTTTGTGAACTTGATCCCAGTTCACTGGTTGGCCTTCTTTGGTCTGGCCGTCCATGTATGACAGGGTAAGGAGGATGTTGTCGGCAAAGACTGAGTTGACGGACTCAACCTTGTATCTATCGAGAAGAGAGTATTCTTGCTCAGCAAGTACTTTTGGGGCCTGAGAATGGGGTGCAGTAGGCAGTGAAACTGCGCCTGATCCCAGATGTAGGACAAGCATCACGGAGGTCAAAATGGTGCCAAATTGATGCGCTATGTTCATAGGTAATTTGGACGAATATTGTCCTATAATAATTATAAAAAGTCAAGGTAACGGGGCATGAATTAACTTGTATACTATTCTGGTATGTCCGCAGGCTCGTTTCGACGAATGGCTCAGATAGATGACTCACATTGTGGGCCGGCTGTTTTGCAGATGCTTCTGAGTTTCTATAATATCGAGGTCACTCAACCGCAAGTAGTTCACGCAGCGGGTGCTGACGCAACCGTCAAGAGAGATGGGGTGGGGATGCACGAGCTCGCAGCAGCTGTTCAAAACATTACACACTTTGGTACAAAGAAGAAGGAACCATTCAAGACATCCAACTACTTACGCATCACTATGGTTTGCCTGTTGCTGTGGATTGGCAAGGATATTTTTATGAGTCGCTAGTTCAAGAAAAAAAAGGTCGCTTCTTGCATCATGGCCACTACGCTATTGTGACAGAAGTAAACGCTCAGCAAGATACAATCACACTCGCGGATCCGTACTATGAATTTAGTCCGAACGATAGGACTTTCCCAATTGATTGGTTCAAAACACGTTGGTGGGATATGGCAGAAGAAAAAGATCCGAGTACCGGCAAAGAAGTTTTTTACTACACCTCTCGTTTGATGTTTGTCGTGACCCCCAACAAAATGACATTTTTAGAAGCAGTTGGCATGAAAAAAGTGCCTGCTGATTACTTACAACAAAAACTTTCGAAGGGATTACTGAGTCTCGAGCACCATCCGCTTATTGATGAAAAACGAAAGCGTTGGATGCCGTGGAGAAAAGCAGAGAGCTTTTGAAGATAAAATGAACTCAGCTTTGTATTAGGAATAGAAGACCCTCATAATTTAGTTGAGTACTCCCTTTTAAAAGAACATTTTGAATTGGGTAAGAATCTCATTAAAGAGTCGGTTGAGACGCTGGTTGATTGAGATGTATCCATAAAGAATTGAGATAAAGAAGGAGTGACTATTTATTAGCAGCCGCAGAATAATCCTTCCGACCTTCACCTTCATCTTCCCCAAAATCTGAAAAATCGTTTAATTCCTGACTCGGCTGAGAGTTTTCTTCAGTAAAAATACCACGTGATCCTGCTTCTACTTTACCGCGGAACGAAGCATACCATTGAGCCCATTGGCTCTGTAACTGTTCATCTTCAAACTGAAGTGTGTCTAAAACTTGTAATGTATGTCTAAGTTTTCCTTGGATTATTTCTAAAAACGCTTTCGCACTAGCTAGATAATATTGACCAGAATCGACTTGCAGTAAGGGCAATAATCCGCTTAAAGAACTAAACGCTCTAATATAAGTTGAAGTCTCTCCTTTAGAATGTCCAAAAAGTAAATAATGGATGGTTCCCGAGTTTTCTAGAAGCGATCTCGTTGATCTTTCCCATCCTTGAGCAGTTTCGACTAAACCTATGACAGGACTTTGATCTCGCGCTGTCCAATGTACTTTTGCTTGAATGAAAGGCTCTAAGAATTTCTTGATTTCCTGGGCAATTTGTATTGTTTGCATATACATTACCACTGATGGCTCGTTCATGACATTTGGATCTTCCGTAACACTTTTCGGTACAATTCCTTTGTTGTCGTACATTTGTAAAAGGAATTGAGCTAGAACGATGTTGGCTGGTGCTTGTTGCTCATAGTAATTCATTATGGGAAACCAAGCTTGAGCTGTGGCTTTATTTGCAGTCAAGCTTTCGATCACTCGTTTTCGAGCTAATAGCTGCAAATCTCTTGCAGATGTTTCTTCATCACTAAGGAGAGCATTTGTACTCACTAATGCAAAATCGCCTTGAGTGATTCTATGAATAATGATAGCGGCAAGTGTCATGAACCATTTGCGGACTGGCTCATTCCATTTATTTTTTCGCTGAGCTAATTTTTCTATTTCTTCAGAAACTACTCGTTGCAGTTCAATCTTACTTTTGTTGGGTAAAGATTCGAGCCAGACATTGGGGGGAAGGCCTGAAACACAGAGGGCAACAATCATGTTTGAGAGTCCAGTTTTTTCCAGAATTTTATTAGTCAAACTTTCAACAAATTGATCGCCGACAATCAATTCATCTGATTCGAAGATAAGTTCAGCCAAACCCGTCGCAAATCGATGCACCATTTTTTGTGTTACAGATTTATCAAAAACCTTCATTTGTTCCAGAATTCTGATCAATTGTTCAATTTTGTCTGTGAAACCAGTAAAAAGATCTTCATCTTGCTGTTGTGTCGTCAGTTTGTAAGCAATTTTTCCTGCGGTCTCACCAATTTGTTTAGACAGGATAAGAACGTAATGATTAATTGAACTTCCCGGAGATAATTGATTTAGGGATCGAAAGTTTGTCTCTTCAATCAGGTTGAGTAGACGTTGGAGTCGATCATAATTTCCTAATGCATCTACACTATGTAAATGTCTTTCATCTGCAAGAAACCCAATATTTGTGTCGAGTGGTGTTGTTTTTTCTTTTTGCATATCGCTCGCTCGAAGTGTATCAAAGGTGGTCGTTAATTGCAATGTTATGGGCTTCAACACTTCAAACACGTGATAAAATCAAATAATGTCTATTATCGAGTGGGGGACCCATCTAGAGGATCAAAAGTTACAAACGCTTTCTTTCGAACTGAAAGAAGGTGTTCCAGTTCTTTTTAGGTTTTCTCATCCGCTTTTAAAAGAGGAAGTGAAATAGGATAAAAAATTTCTTAAAGGTAGACTACAAAGTGCCAAGTTTAAGTGGTGGTAATCCTGCTCAGAAGATTTAATAACTTTTCTCTGTGTTCCAACAACTCAACTTTCACAACTTTAAGCGAAGCAGAGAAAATAAATGTGCCCTTGAGTTTATGACCGTTTAGTATCGCTGGCAACCAGAACTGATTGTCGTCCCACATGTGTGAGAATGGAATTTCGCCACAGTCAAACCACTTTGGTTGAACTTCGTTTGATTCTTGTGGTTCACCTTCCCACTTGGGGCACAAAAATGCATGAACTTGTTGACTCCACTCTGGTTTTTCTGGAAAAAGGAAAGTAAAGTTGCCGACTTTTTGTAACTGGGGCTGAGACACTGATATTTCTTCTTTAATTTCTCGAGCGGCTGCTGCGATTTCTGATTCACCCTGTTCAATTTTGCCACCGATACCGAGGTAATTTCCTTTACCAAAACCAGTTTTTTTAAAACCTAACAGTATTTTGTCGTCTTTTAGAAGAAAAGAAACAGTGCGTTGACTTAATTGGTTTGTCATTGGTGCAAGGTCCAGTTTTTAATATTTTTCATCAAAGCTTTACACTCTTCGCGAAGAATCCCGCCCTGCACCGTCAAATGAGGGAAACGCTTGGCATGCTCTTCTGCATGATAATCTGGTATTTCATATGGACACTCAGGTATATCTTCTTTGTACGCGCCAAACACAACTCGCGAGAGGCTGGTCCATCCCGCGCATCCTAAACACATCGAGCAACTTTCTAAAGTGGAGTACAGTGTACAACCAGAAAGATCAATTGACTGCAGTTTTTGACAGGCTTTTTTCATGCACCAACTTTCTCCATGTGCAGTGGAATCAAGCAGTTCACTCACATGACTTGTTCCTGAGGCGATGACTTCATTATCTTTGACAATAATCACTCCTAACGGCACCCAACCATTCGCTTCGGCTTTTTTTGCTTCGGCAATTGCTAAACGCATGCGAAGTTGATCAATCATGAGGAAATAATACTTTAAAGATTTTACTTTGCCTATAGTGACCCCATCCAGATTCGAACTGGAGTTAACAGGATGAGAACCTGCCGTCCTAGGCCTCTAGACGATGGGGCCGC
>PJMF01000021.1 GCA_003173865.1 Minisyncoccota bacterium | reverse complement strand
GTCTTATTGTAAGTTGGTGCATTTGCTTGCCCACAACACAGTTCCGGAGCACATACTTCATTCAGACCCTTTGAATTTTCACAATAACATTTTCCACCACTCATTCCTACTACTCCTTTCATGCCAGGAGGTAATGTAGGCAAAGAATTTGTTTGTGATGTTGATAAAGAAGTTTGTGATTTAGAGAGTAAATTTTGGGTAACTCGTTGAGAAGTATCATTCACTGCTTTGAGTGCTGCTGCCATTGCTTGATCAAGCGGCAATGTTGGTCCACTACTTGTTTGTTGTTGACCTTGTGTCCCTTGAATCGCATTAAGTGCTTGCTGTGGTGTTAAACCAGGACCTGTGTCTGTTAATGTTGCTGGAACTACTCTGTGTACAGCAGAGTTTACTTTGTTGAGAGTTGCCTGTATTGATTCTCTCAATTTTTGTTGTGCTGCTAATAACTCTGCGCTTGGTGGTGATTGTGACGTAGTAGATTGAGAATTTTGTTGAGCCTGCTGAGCAGCAGCAATCGCTCCTCCAACAGCAGGCGTGGGAGTCGGTACTACTGGTGTAAGATAAGCAGGAGTGACATACGGCGGACGTGTAGGCATCACCCCACTTGTGGGATTATCATCTCCACCAATCATATACGCACTCTTCCGCGTATCTGCGTTCTGAAATGACAAGTATAAGGCAGTGACCCCCCCACTGCTACAAATACTAACATTGCTACACTAATCAACACACTGCGTGAAATACGTCGAGTTTTAAGCATAATTACTAAAAAAATTTTCTCCATTGAGAGTAATGCTTTTTCAGACGTTTGTAAATATTTCATGTTAAAATAAATCTCCTTTTATGGAAATTGTCAGCACGCTTTCAAATCAAGAATTGATTCGAGAACTTACTCCCAAGGAGCTCCAACTTGGCCGAAATATTTTGCGCACTAATCTTGGTTTTCAGAAAGGTGAAAGTATTTTACTTGTGACCGATGTACTCATGCTTGAACGCGAAGCGGCAGTTTGGTTCGAGTCTGCTAAAACGTTAACTGACCAAGTTCAATTGATCGTTTTAGACGGGATGACTCACAGTGGCGAGGAACCACCACAAACAGTCATTGATGCTTGTGCAATTGCAGATATTACAATGCTTCATACGTCTTTTTCACTCACCCACACCATGGCCGGGAAAACTGTTTCAAGGAGTAATCATCGCGGTGCAAGTTTGCCAACTGTCGACTATGAAATGATGATGCGGACACTCACGATTGATTATCAGCCCATTCACGATTTGGGCGAAAAATTAAAAAAAGCACTTATAAATCAAAAAAATTTAGAAATTACTTCAGAAGCTGGAACTTCTTTAACTACTAAAATTCGCAGCGGTCAGGTTTTTAACGACGGTGGCATTATTACAACGGGTCACGTAGGAAATTTGCCAGCGGGTGAAGTTTTTTTTGCTCCAATTGAAGGAACAACGAACGGGACCTGGGTGGTCAATGGTTCAATGGCAGATGTGGAGTTAGATGAGCCGATTTTCATACACATTCAACATGGTTACGCTGTAGAGTTCAGAGGTGGCAAAGCAGCAATGCAACTCGAAAAAAAATTGCGTTCAATCGACCCAGAAGCGTTGAACATTGCTGAAATTGGAATCGGCACTAACCCATCCACGAACCCTCATGGTGAACTGATAGAAGCCGAAAAGGCGTATGCAACTTCCCATTTAGCTTTGGGAAATAATAGTAGTATGGGAGGAAAAGTGAACGTGCCGATTCACTTAGATGGGGTGACACTGAGTCCAGAAATCAAAGTCGATGAAAAAACAATCGCCTTGAATGGAAAATTTTTACTCTAGAGTATGATAAACTTCACCTATGTCCAACTCTGCGCCCCAAACATTGAAAGGTTTTCGCGATTTTCTCCCCACCGAAAAACGTAAACGCGATTTTGTGCTCAAAAAAGTCATCGAAATCTTTGAGCGATTTGGTTTTGCACCTTTGGAAACACCTACACTTGAATATGCTTCACTTCTTCTGGGAAAGTACGGCGATGAAGCAGACAAACTTGTTTACACTTTTACCGACAATGGAGATCGTCAAGTAGGTTTGCGTTATGATCAAACCGTTCCCACAGCACGTGTTCTTTGCCAATACCAAAACGAGTTACCAAAGTTTTTTCGCCGTTATCAAACCCAAACCGTATTTCGTGCGGATAAACCCCAAAAAGGTCGTTACCGCGAGTTTACCCAGTGCGATATTGATATTTTTGGCAGCACTTCTCCCCTCGCCGATGCAGAAATTTTAGCTTGTACATATTTTGCATATAAGAATGTTGGTTATCCCAATATTGAACTTCGCATCAACGATCGGCAAACTTTGTTGGCTACACTTGAACCATTTGCGACTCCAAACATTACTGTTTTCTCCATTATTCAATCTATTGATAAACTCGATAAAATGTCTCAAACAGATGTCGCCGCTGAGTTAGTCCGTAAAGGTTTAAGCGGTGAAGTAGCCGAAGAAGTTTTACATAGCATTCACTCAGCCGAGATGTCAGCAAACTTGAGTGAGATCATGGCAAATGCAATCGAACTCGGAGTTCCTGAAGCTGCACTTAAGTTCACATCAAGTCTGGCTCGGGGTCTTGATTACTACACGGGTATGATTTTCGAAGTCATTTTGGCAGATTATCCCGTCGGTTCTTGCGGTGGTGGCGGTCGGTATGATCATCTCATTGAACAACTGGGCGGACCAAATGTACCGGCAGTTGGAATTGCCTTTGGTTTTGATCGCATGATCGAAGCTGCTGAACAATTAAAATTAATTCCTGCAGATGCTGTTGGGCCTCAAGTATTAGTCACTATCTTCAATGAAGAGTTTGCGACGGAATCACTCAGACTCGCAGCGCGTTTGCGTCTGGCAGGCGTCAACACCGAAGTATATCCAGGCACGGAAAAGTTAGCCAAACAATTCAAGTTAGCTGATCAAAAGAACATTCCTTACGTTGCTGTGATTGGCGAAGAAGAAGCCAAACAAAATACAGTAATGCTAAAAACGATGGCAAACGGCACACAAGAGTTGATGAGCGCTGATGACGTAGTGCGATTTTTGCGGCCAGTTTAAGCCTTCTTCAACTCCTCAATCTCTGCTCTCTTCGCCTCAAAACCTGCTCGACCCATCAAGGCGTACATCATTTGTTTGCCCTCTTCTACCCCTGGTTGATCAAATGCATTAACACCAAGCATCTCGGCAACATAGACAACTGCAAGTTCAAAAAACATAAAAAGTTTTCCTAGACTATCAGCATCAAGTTTACTCATACTTAACACAGCCGAAGGCCGGCCAACTTTTTTCAAAGCCAATGCCGAGGCTTCCTGCTCAGTATTCAGAATTTCATGAAATGAGTGACCTTCGAGATACTGCACAGCTGGGACACCAATGCCGCTCAACGTATAATCTTCTGCTGCGTGTTCAATCCGAATAAAGAACAACGACTGCATCGACGTGCCCTGATTATAGAATTGATACTGCGAGTGCTGATCAGCTGGACCACGAGCTTGAATCGGTAAAATTCCCTTTCCATCTTTACCCAGTGACTCTGCCCACAATTGGCGGAACCAGCGCGCAAATTCTTCTAGTTGAACTGAGTACGGCGCCATCACAACGAGCTTCATTCCTTGGGTGTAGAGTTGAAATTGTGACGTCGCAAAGTTTTGGGCCAGTACACGCATTTCGGTCGATGCGGCAAACTCAACAGCCCCACGGACAAGTGTTCGAATATCAACACCCATCGCCACTGCGGGCAACAAACCCACAGGTGTCAGCACCGAAAAACGACCACCAACGGTGGGTGGAATCGGTAAAGTTGCAACTTTCTCGCGATCAGCTTCTTCACGCAAAATGCCATTTTTTTCATCGGTCGTAAAAAGAAAATGTTTTTGCCATTCTCCAGTACTTTGCTGAACAACTTGTTTGAGATAAATATATTGCGAGATTGTTTCGACGGTTTCTCCAGATTTAGAAATGATGTTGAATACAGTTTCATCAAGATTAATACTGCGTAGTAAACGGGTAATCGCCACTGGATCGGTGGAGTCACCATGAAAAATCACTCGAAAAGGAGGTTTCTCTACTTCCAGTGCTTGTTGCACTGCTCGCGCACCCAGGTCAGAACCACCAATCCCAATCACGACGAGTGTTTTCGCCCAGCGAATGTTTTCAAACGCTACCTCAACTGCAGTCAGATAATGATCTTCAGCAAGGACTTCGACGAAACCATATTGGTGGTCGGCTAATTTTTTTTCAACTGCTGCAATGGCGTGCTGCACTCGCTCTGCCGTTTGGGTTTGCGTTTCTTTGCGAATACCAACTGAGTTTTCAGCAGTTGCATAGAGAAAATTTTGATTGAAAGAAATTTGTGTTTTCATGTCTCCTTTTACGATGTAACTCCGTCTTTACTTTACTGTAACACTTTTTGCTAAGTTGCGTGGTTTATCCGGATCAAGACCTTTTTCCAATGCGATGTAATACGTAAGCAACTGCGCGGGAATAAAACTAGAAATGGAAACAAACTGTTCGTTGTCTGGGATAGCAATCCATTCGTCAAACAACTCATTTTCTTGCGCAGCAATTCCAATCACGCACGCTCCGCGCGCTTTCACTTCCGCTGCCGCGCTTAGCATGTCCGCACGCTCTTGATCATGAGCAATTAAGCAAATGACCGGCGTTCCTTTTTCGATCAACGCAATCACTCCGTGCTTCAACTCTCCACCAGAAAAACCTTCTGCGTGCAGATAACTAATTTCCTTCAACTTCAATGCGGACTCTAAGGTTGGCATGTACAACTGACCACGACCTAAAATAAATATGTCTCGCATCTTTGCTAACTCAACAGCAATATCTTTGAGCTGTTCAGTGGTGTGCGCATGAGATAACCAGTTGCTTAATTGTGATTGATACTTGCGCACCTCTGCTTGATACATCTCAATTTTTTTTCCAGCTACCATTTCTGCCAATGCTTTTCCCCATACCATGGTGCTCGAAACTGCTTTCGTACTCGCAATCCCAATTTCGGGACCAATTTGCAACATGAACGGAAAATCAGATAAACGCGAAATGGTGGACCCTGGCATATTGACGATACTCGCAATAGTTACACCTTTTTGCTTCATCCACTCGATCACTTCGACCGTGTCTGCCGTTTCGCCGCTTTGACTCACCACCAAGCAAATATCTTGATTTCCAACTACACCTTGAAAAGAACGAGACTCGTATGCCTTAATCGGCGTCGCAAAAATTCCTTTTTGACGCAAGAAAAAAGAAATTTGGGTACTGACAAAATCTGCACTCCCCGCTCCAATGGTATACACATGACGTGCCGTTTTTAATTTTTTCATGAATGCTTCGAGGAGCTCTTTTGGTTGACGAAGCGGTTTTTCCAATACTTCGGCCTGTTCGTAAATTTCTTTCAGCATGAAGTCTGCAAAACCATTTTTATCCAACTTCGTTGCGTCGACATCTATATCAGAAAAAAGCAGCGGCAACTTCACTTGTCGATCAACATCGAAGAGCTCGGCTTTGCCATTTTCAATCTTGATTGCTTCGCGGCTTTCTAAAGCATAGTACTCACTTGCATCCGCTGCTAAAGAAACGACATCAGAAGAAAGGAAAAAATTCCCTTTTTTATCTTTACCAACTACCAACGGCGAGCCATCTCGAACAGCATAAATATTTCCGGCATGAGTAAGCACGGCAATCGTGTTGCGCCCGGTCAACTGACAAAATGCTTCGCACACAGCTTCAAAACTGAGGCCTTTTTTCTTGTCTAACGGCAATCGACGCGTCTCTTCAACCAAATGGACAATCACTTCCGTGTCAGTTTGACTGATAAATGTATAGCCTTTCGCCATTAACTCTGTCTTCATTTCTTGATAATTTTCCATCACGCCGTTTTGCACCAGGACGAACGAACCATCACTTGCCGCATGCGGATGTGCATTAATGTCAGTCACTCCCCCATGCGTTGCCCAACGCGTATGTCCTAAAGCGACTGCCGCAGCCGGAACTTGTGGACTCACCACACTTCCAATTTTGCCAATATGTTTGTCGAGTGAAATTTTTTTATCTACTTCAACCGCGACGCCCCAAGAATCATAGCCACGGTACTCAAGACGTTTCAGGCCATCAAGAACTTGTTGACCAGCTCGGTCTTTACTTGTTTTTGAATTTTTAGATGCCAAAGCAACAGCGTAAATGCCACACATAAGACTCCTTTTTTAGGTTATAGGGTTTAGGGTACAGGGTACGGATCATCAGGCGTAAGTATGCCTCGCTTGGAAGTAAAGTGAGGTTTGGCGTACAAATTCCTTCGTACATTTGTCTCACTTCTTATTGGATGACCAAGTTATCCAGAGAGCTTCCGCAGATACTCGATAGATTTGCTTGTTGCTGCACTATCGGTCCGATTGTTTCTTGTTTTTAGAGTCTGTTTGAAAAGACTCTAAGGGAAGAAACGCTCTCATCCTCGTTTTCCTCCAGTCACTTGACTGGGTGGGATCACACGCTCGAGAAAAAAACTTTATACCTCCTTTTTATTCAAAAAATCAGTCGAATGTCATCCATCATAGCATAAAGTGTGGGAAAATCTGAGGATGTCAGTTGAACTTGCTGCCTCTCGCTATCGAAATTTTGTCGTAAAAAGAAAAGAATTTCTGCCAATTTGGGAACAGTGTGTCGAAAGCTGCTTCCCTACGCCCGACTTTCCACAAGCACAACTAAAAGTATTGATCCGCTGGCATGCGTTAAAAGATAAACCTGACTTTGTTTATCCTGGGAACTTTATCAAACTTTTTTTCGAACAAGCTGAAATACCTGTTGAACAAAGCGTCGTGTTTTTGCAAGCCATGATTGCTGAGTTAACCCACCGAGAAAGAACAAAAATTGCCACTGCTTTTTGCCAAATGAAGTATGCCCACGATGCATCTACGTTAGAGGACATTTTTCTCAATTTATATGATTTCAAACTCTCGCTTGATCAGGAGGTAGCATTACGCTTTCAAAAGGCCTGGGAAGGCCTTGATGACTCCCCCACTCTGATGATCGGTCCAGCTATATTGGAAGAAAACTGGGCAAGCTTTGCCAATAATTATCCAAATCTTTTTGTAGAAGCTGTGCTCCAAACGACCTACTATAAAACAAATAAAACAAATTTTGAGGTCAAAAAACGGTATCTTTCCTTGCTCCTCCAAGTCTATAACCGCTTGCTCCATCAAGGACTATACTTTTTCGACCTCTACGCACAATTTACTGGGTTACATCAAATCGAGAGAGTGCTAAAAGTTCACGATCATGATATAATTCCTGATCCTGAGGGTTCCCCTCAAACATAGTAATTATGTCTCGTACTTCTCGAGACGCCGGAGTTAAAAAGGCCATCAGTTACTCAAAAATTGAGTCCATTCCGAACCTGATTACGCACTTTTTAAAAAATATATGAAACAAAATCTTCACCCAAAATGGAATCACGCCGCCAAGGTTACTTGTGCCTGTGGCAATACCTTTACCACTGGCTCTCAACAAGATGAACTCCATGTGGATATCTGCAGCAACTGTCATCCTTTCTTCACTGGCGAGATGCGTTTTGTCGATCGACAAGGTCGCGTTGATAAATTTATGCAGAAAATGAATGCTGCGCAAGCCAAACAAGCTGCCCAAAAGAACAAAAAGAAAAAAGATGAAGTTGTGGAAAGTGCTCCGACTGAAAGTCAAGACACGTTGACGTACAAACAGATTTTGCAAGTTGAACAAACCAAGTTAAAGAACTTAGCAAAAAATCGTCAACCAACCGAAAAAGTCCAAAAAGCTGCTTAGACAGCTATGACTCAACCGACTAATCCTTATCAGTACCAACTTGATGAAGTTACTCGAAAAATTTCAGAGAACCAGGCTTTGCTTGCTGATCCTGAAATGAGTGAGTTAGCCGCTCAAGAAATTGCCCAACTGCAACAAGAAAAACACATGCTAGAAGCAGCTGCTGCCCAACTCAGCGACGGCTCGTATGAGGGCGCTGGCGTGGCAAGCAGCGAAGAGTTCGTAAACTGTACCATGGAAATTCGCCAAGGCGCGGGCGGCGACGAAGCAAAGATTTGGGGAAATGATTTGCTACGCATGTACATGCGTTTTATCGAAACCACCACGTTTAAAGTTGAGTATCTCGACGAGTTGGTGATAAAAATTAAGGGTCGAACCACCCTTGAGATCGCTGATGGCGAAACTCAACTTTTGACGGCGTACGAGTTGTTTAAGTACGAATCTGGCGTTCATCGAGTTCAGCGTGTCCCTGCAACGGAAGCACAAGGTCGGATCCATACTTCTACTGCATCGGTGGCTGTGATTCCCGAAGTCAAGAAAAATGCGGTTGAGATCAAAGATGCAGATTTGGAGTGGTCATTTATGCGCGCCGGAGGCGCGGGTGGTCAAAACGTGAACAAAGTGAACTCCGCTGTGCGCTTAACACACATTCCTACGGGGATTGTTGTAAGCTGTCGTCAGGAACGTAGTCAGGTGCAGAATCGTGAAGTGGCTTTAGAGTTGCTTCGTGGTCAGTTGTGGGAAATTCAAGAAGAAAAGCGTTTATCGGTATTAGGCAAAGCCAGAAGCGCAATTGGGCGCGCGCAGCGCGCCGAGAAGATTCGGACGTATAACTATCCGCAAAATCGAGTGACTGATCATCGCATCAATCAATCTTGGTACAGCTTAGAAACCATTGTGGAAGGTGATCTACAGAAAATGTTACTGGAAGTACGAAAGGGTTTAGAGACACTTGAAAGAGAAGCTGTTACTTCGCCACCTCATCAATCGAACGTTTAAGTTGAGCATCATCAGAGGCATTTGGGTCGTTCTTCACTTCAATATTGACCGGTATTCCCTGCTCATGAATCCAATCCCCTTTTGGTAGTAACCAGCGTGCGACAGTAATATGTAGACCAGCACCATTGTCTAATTTTCGATCATCCTGGACAGTTCCTTTGCCAAAGGTTTTCTCGCCAATTAATGTTGCATTGCGTTGATCACGGAGCGCACCCGTCACAATTTCCGCCGCTGAAGCACTGCCACCATTGACGAGCACCACAACGGGATAATCAGCAAGGCGCGCGGTACCGCGCGCCGTATAATCTTGACTAGAAAATCTTCCCTTCTGACTCACAATCACGCCACTCTTCACAAACTCACTCGCCACATTAATTGCTGTTTCCAAAAACCCACCCGGATTATTTCTCATATCGAGCACAATACCATCAACTTTTGGCGCTTGACCCTGAATATCTTTAATCACATTTGTGAACTCACCGTCAGTTCGCTCACCAAACTTTGAGAGCGTAATGACAGCCAACTTTTTCCCATTTTGCTGCACGTACTTCACTTCCACAGAAGGGACGATTATTTCATCACGCTGCAAAGTAACGTCAAATGGTGGTTTATTTTGACCATCTTTGCGGAAAATTGTCAGCGTCACAGAAGATCCTTTATCACCCCGAATCTGCTCAACCGCTTCCGACAAAGACCATCCAGTGGTGTCTTTATTGAGACCCTTCTTTTCGTCTTTCACATGGATAATTAAATCTTTTGCGCGAATGCCCGCTTTTTCGGCCGGAGAGCCTTTCACCGGTGACATAACTGCGAGTACATTATCGATATACCCCAACTGAATACCTACCCCAAAGAATGACCCTTGTAAGTCCTCTTCTGTTCTCTTTTGATCTTCAGGTGGTAAGTAGACCGTATACGGATCACCGAGTGATGCAGTCATACCTTTAATTGCGCCATAAACCATCTGATCAGTCTTGACTTTTGAAGGATCGAGATAATCACTCTGCAAAATTTGCCACACGTTCCAGAACTGTTGAAAATCAATATTTTGATATTGAGGTGGCGGCGTGTTATTCGTTAAGGTAAAAAACTGTGTTTGATTGGTCCCTAACCCCCCTCGCATCTCCCGATAGCGATAGCCAATGAGGCCACCCAGAACTAAAAGAAGGATGGCAAAAATAATATTTTTCGCTTGAGAAGGCTTACGTGTAAATTCCATTGAGGCCTCATTGTACTCATAGAAGCCATGCAAAGCTACCAGTAGCTTTCAACCGGAGTTAATTCAAGTAATACTCGCTAATTACAAGGTCTGTGTGAACGGCAACAACGCCAAGTGACGAGCATGTTTGACTGCTTTCGTCAGACGTTTTTGTTGTTTTTGTGATAAGCCAGTTTTCGCACGAGCCAAGATATATCCTTGCTCGGTCATGTAGCGGCGTAAAGACTTGGGATCTTTATAAGAAAAAACAAGATCTTTACTTGCCTTTGGCACTTTTTGAAGTGATTTACGTGAACTTTGCATAATTTCCTTTTATATTTATAGTGTTTTTTAAAATGGAATATCGACTTCCTCAGAGAGATCTTCAACTTCGGAAACTTGATCAGAGATAGCCACGTCTTCTTGTGGATCAGCTGCGGCAGCTTTTTTCTTCGAAGGAGCTGGTGTAAAGTTCGAGTCATCTCCGCTACTCATAGCACCAGACGCACCACCGCGTGAACTCAACATAATCATGTTTTCCATAATAATTTCCGTCGTGCGTTGATCTTGTCCTTCTTTATTTTTCCATTCTCGAGTTTGTAAGCGACCTTCAACATACAGTTTGTCACCTTTTTTCAAGTATTGGCCGCAGATTTCGGCTAACTTTGACCAAGCAACGATGTTGTGAAAATCAGCTTTTTCTTGCTTCTCTCCACCATCGCTGGGGGTCCACGTTCTATTGGTGGCAATTGAAAAACTGCACACGGCAGTGTTATTGGGGGTAAAACGCATGTTTGGATCACGAGTTAAGTTACCAATTAACATCACCTTATTGAGTGAACGAGTTGCCATAAAGACCTCCTTGAGAAAGTTACGCGCGCTCCGCGCGCGTTCTAATTATTACTCGGCTTTTGCAGCCGTGGCAGTTTTTGCTTGTTCCTTCTCGTCAACTGCAAGCATGAGATGTCTCATCACTTGAGGTTGTAGTGCAACTTCACGTTCAACAGCTGGAGCTTTGAGCGTCTCAAGCTTGGAGATCACGTGCGTATAGGTTGCATCACTTTGTTTCTTGCCTTCGTGTGTGATGACATACGCGAGGGGTTTTTTGCCCCAATCTTCGACGGCAACAATCTCTGCCTTGGCTTTTTTGAGAATCGCTTCGACAGTTGCGCGGACTTTTTCGACGTCTTGATCGCTCATCCCGCCTGGGATAAGATATGTAAGTTCATACACACGTACAAGAACTTCTTTCGGAGAAGTATCCATGTGTTCCTTTCTGCTTGTCTAGGATAAATTGGATCTCTGGCCGCGTTTGCGGAGAGAAGACAAGTCAATGGAATTATACCATGGAAATGCCAAAAGCGTAGGCCATGACGGCAAAAAAATTCGTACTTTCTGATTCGTCAGCTTGGCGGAAAAGATCTTCATACTTGGGACTAATGCGCTTTTCAACAATGTGACGCGGATTATTTAGCAAACATAAAAGCGCAAACGCAATCCCTTCTGGTCTTAAGTCTTGGTCAAACGAAATCCCGCCTTGTTCACCGAAGTACTCATCTGCCCTATCCGAGTGCATAAAGTTATGGCCAGGCATATTAACGATAAGTGGTGATTTGCCCATTAATACCGCTTCTGGCATACTATTCATCTGAGTGGTCCGCATGAGTAACGCATCACTTGCCCGGTATACATACTTCATTTGATCGGGTAACACACCTGGCTGAGGAATAAACGTTACCGTCTCGTTAATACTTTGACGAATTTCTGCGATGACTGCATTTTTTTCAGTTGGAGATAAATCTCTATATTGCTCATCCTGATCAACTAAGTGGGCTAATAATCCTCCATACCCAAGATTCTCTGCTTTAATTCTTTCTGCAATTTCTACAAATCCTGGAGCTGCAAAAACAAGAATAGGTTTTTGTTTGTCATTTCTCGATCCATTTAACCGTTGAGCAACTAATAAAAGACCCTGGACAACTTTTTCAGATTTTATCTGCACATCTTGATGCTGTTCATCAGTCAGAAATTTTCTCCCTGTTCCTTGTATTCCGGTAAAATACTCCTGATTTGCCATCAGATTAATGACAACTGTTTCTTCACTCAACATGAGATCAATATAATCCTGACACATCCCTCCCGATTGATACACATCAGCGAGTACTTTCCTGGCATCACTTTTTGAGATATCCCTGTGTGAAATCAATTCTTCCTGGAGTGCTCGGTGAAATGGATGGGAAACTCCCGCAATAATCGTATCTTCTCCAGCTGCATCACTTAAAATTTCTGCAGTAGGAGCAAACGAATTTACTGCCAACTGCCAAGTTTGGATATGCTGACCTGTATATGCTTCAGGACTACATGAGTCCAAGGGATATCCAGCAGGATCTGTCTCTGTAAGTGGTTCTTGTCCACTGTGAAAAGTACTATCAAAGTTAACTACGACTGCGCGCACTTGAATTGGCAAACCATCGATTTCTTGTGTATTCCAGTACTCAATTGCGCGATTGACGCCAAAAGATGAAAATGCTTCATATCCCACAGATGCAACTCCAACTGTAAGTACTATTTTCCCGTCAACCACTTTACCTTTTTCTCGCAGAATTGTTCCTATTGCATCGATATATCCACCTTCAACCGCTGCAAATGTCTCGGGAATATCTTTTTGGGTCAAGTCGACTTGGACAATTGGTGTCGGCAAATACTCATGATATCCATTTGTGTTTGTTTTCGTCTCAATGCAGTACGCAGGAACTTCATGACTTCTTAAAATACTTTCCAAACCCAGAGCTGCTTTTATGATCTGAGAACGAGGTCCCTTTCCCGCAGTTAACGTTAAAATGTCGAAGATGACGGCATCAACTGGATCCCGGTTCATATCATTTGGCAAATCTTTCCGACTTCTTTGCCCCACTCTTTCTAGATTCATGAGGGCATTGTAGCTATTCCTCATAGCACCAAGCTTGACTGTAACCAAACGTCAATCAGACATTCAGCTGACGAATGCTTTTTTGTGTGTCAGTTCTTCAAGAAAAAATTATGCTATATTAGCTTGAATTATGTTGCTTTTGACCCAACCGCATCGCCGTTTTAACCCTTTAAAAAATGAGTGGATCTTGGTTTCTCCAGGTCGCACCAAACGTCCTTGGAATGGCAAACAAGAAACTGCGCAAACAGAACAGCAGCCCACCCACGATCCAAACTGTAATTTATGTCCAGGAAATACTCGCGCCAGTGGTGAAAAAAATCCTCAATATACATCTACATTCGTTTTTCAAAATGACTATCCCGCGATGCGTGATGAAAGTGGTGACTCAGTTTCAATAGAACAGTCAGAAAGTGACGCGCTTTTTAACGCTGAAGCTGTGCATGGAGCCTGCAAAGTTGTTTGTTTTTCACCACGTCACGATCTCACATTGGCGCAGATGACTCCGGAACAAATTTTCCAAACAATTTCAGCATTTATCAATCAAATGAATGAATTAAAAACTCAACATCACTGGGTACAAGTGTTTGAAAATAAAGGTGCTCTGATGGGCTGTTCCAATCCTCATCCTCACGGTCAAGTGTGGGCAAGTAACTTTGTCCCAAATGAATTAGCTCGCGAAGATGAAAATCAAAAAATATACTTTGAGAAACATTCTTCTCCACTTCTTGTTAATTACTTAGAGAGTGAGTTAAATAAAAAAGAGCGCGTCGTGACAGAAAATAATGAGTGGGCGGTAATCGTTCCGTTTTGGGCAACTTGGCCATTTGAAACCATGGTCCTGCCAAAGTTTCACATTTCTAACATGACTGCATTGACCAACGATCAAATCACTAGCCTTGCAGAGATGACGCAAAAACTTTTAATCGCGTACGATCGTCTCTTCGAGACTTCTATGCCGTACTCAATGGGATGGCACTTTGCACCATTTAATAATCAGGAAAATGCTCACTGGCAACTCCACGCACACTACTATCCACCGTTACTCCGTTCGGCAACCGTAAAAAAATTCATGGTCGGTTACGAAATGCTGGCACAAGCGCAGAGAGATTTAACACCGGAAGAAGCAACGCAACAATTAAAAGCGCTTATTTAAGGAGTTACACAGTAACATCAATTTTGATATCCGTTGGGATGTTTCTGAAACCACTCGTACGCAGTTGAGATAATTTCCGCAATGTCTGTGTAACGAGGCTTCCAGCCGAGTTCTTTTTGAATTTTTTCGGAACTGGCAATGAGCGTTGCTGGATCACCATCACGTCGAGGTGCTTCTTCCCAAGGAACTGGCATTCCCATGACTTTTCCTACTGCTTCGATCACTTCTTTATTACTAAAACCAGACTGACTGCCGAGATTATAAATTAATTTTCCTTTTTCTTGAGTTTCCAGTGCATTGAGGGCGCGCAAATGAGCATCTGCCAAATCCGATACATGCACATAATCTCTGACACAAGTTCCGTCTTTGGTTGGATAATCACTACCAAATAACTTTAGTTTTTCTCTTTTGCCAAGTGTGGCTTGAATTGCGAGTGGAATTAAGTGCGATTCTGGCTGGTGATGTTCGCCTAAGTTTGCCGTTGATCCGCACGCATTAAAGTAACGTAAAGCTGCGTAACGAAAACCGTGCACTTGGTTGTACCAAGCCAGCACTTGTTCTACTAAATGCTTTGAAGCACCGTATGCATTGATTGGCTGGAGCGTAGCATCTTCTCGAATGGGCGTTGTTTCTGGATTTCCATACACAGCAGCAGTAGAAGAAAAAACAAATTTATTTATTCCTTCTGCCAGCATCGTTTCCAGTAAAGCAAATGTGCTCGTGGTGTTGTTACGAAAATACTTTTCAGGTACTTTCATGCTTTCACCAGCTTCAATAATCGCGGCGAAGTGCATGACCGCTTCAATTTTATGTTCACGAAAAACTTGTTGTAACTTTGTTTGATCGGCAATATCGCCTTCAATGAGCCGTGCATCTTTGTGAACGGCATCGCGATGACCGTGACTTAAGTTATCGTAAACAACAACTTGATGTCCTGCTTCAACTAACTGAGCAGTTGTAACGCTGCCAATGTATCCAGCTCCACCAGTCACAAGAACATTCATAATTCGGTCATTGTAGCATGTTTATGCTGAAAGAAATTTATTGAGGTTCTTGATGATCGTCTATATTGACGCCATCAAAAACATTTTTTTCTTGACTAGTAAACGTTACTTTTACTAATTGGCCTTTTTCTGTCGATACCTGTGTACTGGCGTCAACATACTCAATGTTTGCAACATAAAGACCTCTTAATGCTGCTTCGTTAATTATGCTTATGACTCGATCAGGAGTAACAACAACACTCTCATCTGCAATAAAAGAATCATGACCCGTTTCTTGTCTTCCTTTTTTAGAATTAAGATCTTTCAAGCCTCGTTGTTTCATTAAAGCCATTTCTGTTAAATTCATATCTTCCTTTCCAATTGGTTTGAGCAATTTCAAATAATTTGAATGTAGTTAGTATCTTATGTCAATTTTTTCCATCAGCTTGACCTCCTCACCACAAACAACTGACAACTGTCTGACAGGGCCTCATGCGCTCGGCCTATTCGCTATTTGATCCAGTTTGGAGTACAATCAACAGCCATGAATTCAATTATAGAGTCTCACTATCCGCTCTCGTTCCGGGCAGCAGATGCCAAGACTCTCGGCGAACATCTGAGTCACCACAACTCTGTTTCCTTGATTGGCATGAAGCGGGTGGGAATCAGCAATTTTTTGCGTTTTTTCCTAAATAATCCAGGTGTGAAACAAACATATCTCCACGATACGAAGCACCTTTTCATCGTTATTGATTTTAATAATCTGGTAGAAAAAACGCTGTTTGCTTTTTGGATGCTTACGCTGAAAAGAATCGTCGACACAATTGAAGAAGGTGAGTTTCCTGATGACATCAAGGTGCAAAGCCAAGCTACGTTCACTCAAAGCATACAGTTAAGTGATCCGTTTTTTACACTGGAATCTATTCGCAAGTTGCTCGGCTTAATCATGAAACAAGGTCATTACTTAACGTTGTTTTTCTTGCGTTTTGATCGGCTTCAAGATGTTATTACGCCAGAGTTTCTTGCAAACTTGCAAGGTTTGCGTGATGGTGAGCAACATCTCTCGTATGTTTTTACCAGTTATCGTCCTCTCTCAGATTTAATGCCAAATGTGTTTACACGCACAGCAACCTCAGGCTTTTTGCACGAAATGTATCTGAAACCCGCCCAAACTGAAGATCTCAAAATCATCCTTTCGACTTTTCAAGAGAGACATGACTTGAAGCTGGACCCCATTTTAAGTAACACGCTGCTTGAACTCGCTGGTGGACACGTTCAGTTTCTTTATCTGAGTCTGATTGCTTTAAAAAATGACTCTTCACTTTCAAAACAAAAAAATCTCCTCCTTTCCTTGGGACAAGACGAAGAAATTCGTTTGCTCTCCGAAGAAATTTTTACATCTTTCACCAAAGAAGAACAAACTGCACTCGAGAATATGCAGATCCAAGATGCGAAGTATTTATGGGACACAGGGGTGTTGGTGAAAAATGGGAAAACGCATCTTTTTAGCGCATTATTTAAAACTTATCTCGATCATCTTTTCCAGACAAAATCACCCTCAAATCTTGAAATGACGAAAAAAGAGTATCTTCTCTTCTCTTTGTTGAAAGAACATGAAGGTGAGCTCGTTGAGCGCGACCTGATCATTGAGAAAGTCTGGCCCGACGAAGTTGAGCTGGGTGTCTCGGATTGGTCAATTGATCGCCTCGTTTCGCGCGTGCGCGCCAAATTGAGTGCTCAACAAGGCAAGTTCAAGATCGTCACCGTAATCACGAGGGGGTATAAGTTGGTGAGGAAGTAGGTTTAGTTTGAGTTTTGTGCAGAAAACCAATCATTCATCAATTGTTTGTAACGTTTTCCTCTAGTTTGACTAGCGATTTCTTTTTCACTTTTTTCTTTAGAACGATTAAATCTACTCAACCATTTTTGATAAAATTTTTCTCTGGAGATTCTTGAAGCTTCTATAGCTTGATCTTTTGCTTCCTCACTACGCATTACTGCTAGTTCAAATGCACGTGCGAACTTAGTACATGTTGAGTATCTTTCTTCAGGTTTTCGGCTCAACGCCTTTGTCAACACCGGCGCAACCTCACGAGCAAATTCTCGATTAGTTTTCGCGGCGAGAACTTGCTCAAGTTTAGCCTCATCAACCGAAAAACCTCTTATTACTGCAGCAAGTTGATCAGGAGTATAAGGATTTGGCAATGTCGCCATATCCTTATACAGATATGTTCCCATCACAAGCTCATAGGTTATCACAGCGAGAGCATAGACGTCTTTGCTTTCCGTATCTGATTCGGGAAGTTCAGGTTCAAGTGGTTCAGCGACTATTTGCTTTTGATTCTGGGAAACTTGTCTATCAGGCAATATTGATTCTTCGCTTTGTGGAAAGAAAGAATCATATAAAGGATTATTTTCGTCCATCATTACCTCTCTCTTAGCTGGTCGATGGGAAATAGTGGGAACTTGACTCTGCGATTCATCCTCAAACCAGGCTTGTAATGGATTTTTTTCAGCATCCTTTGCACTGATGATTATTTCTCTTTTATTTGCATCCTTAATAACTTCGGGCGAAGAATACTCGCGCGTACCTGGTAAAACAGTAAAAAGATCCTCACTCCCTCTCATTGCCATCCCAAAATCAGCAATTACAACTCCAATAATATTTCTATCTTTATCACGAATAGCAAACAAATTATCTGGCTTTATATCGCGGTGATTGATGTTTTCATCCCATAAATAATGAATTGATTCTGCCGCAAATCGTACCATCTTAACCAAATCTGCAGAAGGAAAAAGCGGCTCTTTGATATTTCTTCTCTCTTTTTTTGCTTTTTCTAGTGCATTAGTAAACGTCATTCCTTCTGGTGGCTTGATATACTCCATCAGCAGACTTCGCAAACCAGTTTCTTTGGTTAGGAAAGTGCCCATTACGGGAAGGACGTGCTTTTTTTTCAAACCTTTCATCAAATTGTATTCGTTAAGCAAAACTTCGTTAAATAATTTAGCTTCAGTTGGGTCTAGGCCCTGAATTTTCGGCACTTTAAGGACATACTCCTGCCCAGCCTTTATATTCAATGCGGAAAAATCTTTTTTTGCGCGAACAACAAGAATGTCTGCTTGCACTCCAGCATTTAAACGCCTCACTGAATCAAACATGTTAGAGGCATTTAACTTTTGTTGCTCAGGTTGGTGTTTTTTTTCTAAGATTTTGTTTAAAATGCCCTTTAATCCATTGGCACTTGATTCTCTCGGCACTTTTGTTTGTCGTGATCGTTCCAAACTTGGAGAAACTATATCCATAAGCTTTTTTCTACTTACCCCCCAATCATAAACTCTACCACATCCCCTTCTTGCATAACATAGTCGCGGCCCTCTTGGCGCATTTTGCCGGTTTCTTTGGCGCCCTTCCAACCACCTGCCGAGATAAAGTCCGCGTACTTCACAATATTCGCTTTAATAAATTTTTTCATGAAGTCAGTGTGAATTTCCCCAGCTGCCTCAACTGCCGTCGAGCCAACGCGAATAGTCCACGCGCGGACTTCTTGTTCGCCAGCGGTCAGAAAACTCTGTAAAGCAAGTGTTTGATACGCGGCGCGAATGAGGCGATCGAGACCACTTTCATTCAATCCTAGATCCGCAAGATACAGCTTTTGATCTTCTTCACTGAGGGAGGCCAGCTCACTTTCAATTTTGGCACTCACTACGACAATTTGAGATGGCTCGACGTTTAGTTCTTCAGAAAATTTTTGGACAAAGTGCTGCTGCTGCGCAATCTGCGCTTCATCAATGTTTAACACAAAAAGTTCACGTTTGGACGTGAGCAAAGAGAGTTCTTTGGCGATGAGCGCCTCATCCGCATCTGCAATCGCAACCCGAAGCTGCTTGCCCTCGTTAAGCGTTGCTTTGAATTTATCAACCGTGCTCCAACGTTTTGCTTCGGATTGATTTAAAGCTCCTTTTGGTGGTTTTTGTTTCTCTAATGTACTCAGATCAGCCAGCTGCAACTCAGTGCGAATAGTTTCCAAATCGGCCTTCGGGTCAACACTTCCTTCGCGAATGATATCGGGATCAGTAAACGCCCGCAATACATGGCAAACCGCCAATGTTTCGCGAATATGAGATAAAAATTGGTTGCCGAGTCCAGCTCCTTGCGCCGCCCCTTTGACCAGACCAGCAATATCAACAAACTCCACCACCGCTGGCACAATTTTTTTGGAGTGAACCAGATCTGCGAGTGTTTGGAGACGGGCGTCTGGAACCGGTACCACACCTACATTCGGCTCGATCGTTGCAAACGGATAGTTCGCGGCCAAAGCAACTTGCTGCTTGAGGAGCGCATTAAATAATGTGGACTTACCAACGTTCGGAAGGCCGACGATGGCGATGGAAAGGTTCATTGATTCTTCCTTAAAATATTAAGTATTGCTGCCTATGTGGTCATGCAGCGAATTGTATCAAAAAGTCTCGCCTGAATTCTTACAACTTCTCAAACTGTGCAATCACCTCGTCAGTATTTGCAAATAGGCCATCAACATGATGGAGAATCCCAAACTTCTTGATATATGGCTCAATGCGGCGACTGATTGAGCTCAAGTAGACTTTCAAGTCTAGACTTTTTGCTTCTTCAATGAGTTCTTCCAGTGCTTCTAAACCTGACATATCAATATTCTGGACCTCCCGGAGCCTGATCATCAGGACTTTTTTGTCTTTGGTGATGTGGACTTGTTCGAGCAGTGAACTGGTAGAACCCATTGACAAATTCCCTTCAATATTTAAATACAGCACGCTCTTATTCTTCTTAAGTAGTTGTCTCAGCTCGCTATTGAGGTAGGAATCACTACTACCAATTTTCTCGATATGCACTGTACTGAGTTTTCGGAAAATAGCAAGCATTGCCAAAAACATGCCAATTGCCACCGCCATGGTTAAATCGAAAAAGACGGTGACGAGTAATGTCACAAACAAGACAACAACATCAGATTTCGGTGCTTTACTAATTGCCGCCCGAATTTCTTTCATCTCACTAATTTTCCAGGCAGTAATAAAAAGAATAGCGCTCAACGTGGTGAGAGGAATCTTCCCACCCAACGGCGCCAATACCAGTAAAAACAACATCACTAACACTGCATGGACAATTCCTGCCACCCGACTCGTCGCACCATTTTTAATCGCCGTGCCTGTGCGCGCAATCACACCTGTGGCTGGAATACCGCTAAACAACGGACAGACCATGTTTGCAATTCCTTGCGCAATGAGCTCGACGTTTGAGAGGTGTTTCGTTTTGCTCATCTTATCTGCCGCAGCCGCACACAAGAGTGACTCAATCGAGATTAAGAACGCCACTTTGGCAGCTGCTTCAATCAAGTTGGGATTGAAAGAAAGTATGATGGGTCTCAGTGGCGGAAATCCCAATCGAATTGCACCATAAAACTGCTCAATTGTCTTCACACTATGAAAGCTCGGCACGAAGTAGACCAAGATTGTGGTAACGATTACTGCGATCAATGCCGCGGGGATTTTAGAGAGCGCTTTGATATTAGGGACAAAAATCAGGATAGCAAGCGCAATAATGCCGACGATCACTGTTGCACTATTTGTGGTTTGCAGATGCGCCGCCGTCTCAATCATTTTTTCCAGAAATGTCTCTCGTGCGGAAATGCCAGATAATCCTAAATAACTATTAATTTGGCCAGTAAAAATACTGATGGCAACGCCTGCAGTAAAACCAAGCGTGACCGGCATCGGCACGTATCGCACAAGTCTACCTAATCCAGTCGAACCGAGAATAATCAAAAAAATTCCCGCCATAAACCCAATCAATGGCAACTGCTCAATCCCATACTGGTGAATGATTGCTGCGAGGACAGGAACCATCGCTGCAGCCGGCCCAGAAACGCTGAAACGCGATCCGGCAAATACTGAAGCAATGAAACCAGCAATAGCCGCCGTGTATAAACCAGCAATGGGCGGAACACCAGTTGCAATCGCCAATGCCAGTGACAAAGGAATCGCGATAATTCCTGTCACAATTCCGGCGTTAAGATCTTTCTTAAAAGACTCAAGATTATAACCACGCAAGTCCGCGTATATTTGTGAAAATGTTTTGGTAAGTGATAGCATAGTTATCCTAAAATTGCCGCCACGTGAGTATGTGCTCCTCATTAGCGTGAGGAAAATAAAAAATATAAAAGCTCAACAAACACATAATCAATGCAAAGCTGCCAGTAACTGTGAGTATATCTTCCAAAGTTTTTAACTGAAATATTTTCATATATCTTTCTATATCAACGCCAATCAGGAAACGTCAAAAAAACAATATTTCTAAAATTCCAAGATCTGTGTCGTCAAAGAACTGGAAAAACAGGAATTATAGGGGACCTAGTTTACGCAAAGTAAAGTATATCCTGAGAGGAGCAAAGAAAGTAGCAACTTGACTGCAATGAATACGATGAATTGACATTTTATTTTACATTTAGTCTTGATTCGTATCAGACAACAGGATTATCTCTCTTAAATCTGGATATGTCAACATAAAAGGTGAGCTTATATAGCTTTCCTGTGCGAAATAGATTAGGATGGTTTCTGCCTATGAACATTCACACTCATCACCAAAAAGTTGCCAAAGTTCAGCAGGAATTTGCAACGCTGAAAAAATTAAAAGAAGTATCTTTGAAACCTAAAAGTACAACTCACTTTTTCCGTCAGCGCACGAAAAAACATACTCTTGATTTGACTCATCTCAACCAAGTTATTCACATCGATCCTCAGCAAAGAATTGCTCATGTTGAAGGGTGTACCAAATTTTTCGACATCGCAAAAGCCACGTTGCAACACAACTTACTACCTGAAGTCACTCCCGAACTTCGCAACATCACCATTGGAGGCACAATTGCAGGCTTAGGCGTTGAAGCTTCGAGCTTTCGTTATGGAATGGTGCACGACACAGTCATAGAGTACGAAGTGTTAACCGGCAATGGTGACATCGTCACCTGCAGCCCCATTCAAAATTCCGAACTCTTCTACGCGCTACCCAACTCGTTGGGAACAATTGGGTATGTCTTGAGTTGCAAAATACGTTTAATGCCAGCAAAAAACTTTGTGAAAGTAAACATTCACACGTTTGAAACTCCGCAAACATATTTTGCAGCTTTAGAAAAAATCTGTGATGAGCAGGAGCATGACTTTGTCGAAGGCTACTTAGATAGGCCTGACCGATTTTTGATCGTGACTGGCGACTTTACTGATTTGAAAGATCGCCAAGAACCGACGTGGCACTGGCAACATGAGGCATTTTGGCACTTTTTAAGTACGCACCGGCAAAAAAACTTTACTATTCCGGTGAGTGATTACTTATGGCGGTGGGACCATGATTGTTTCTGGATTTTCAAAGGCTCGGCCGGTTTGGGTAGCTTCATTAATAATTCCTTTGTTCGCCAAATTTTTGGTCACTGGATCTTGCGCTCTGACTTTTGGATTTATCTGAATGGGAAAACTCGCCGAATTCGCGAAAGTCAGTGGTATCGCAAATACATGGGTATTGCCACTCGTGAAGATATTTTGCAAGATTTCGTTTTGAATCTTGATCAAGCACGTGATTTTTTTGAGTGGTACAACCCAGCTATGAATGTTTTTCCCGTCTGGATTTGCCCAGTTCGCAATGACTTTTCTGCCCACTTCCCGATGCATACTATCCCTGGCAAATATATCTTAGATATTGGTATTTATAGTGGCAAAAAAAGAACATCTACTAACCCCAAAGATTACTATAATCATATGCTCGATACGCACATCTTTAAGTTAGGCGGATTTAAAGGCCTCTACTCCACTACGCTCGTCACTGAAAAAGAATTTTGGCAAGAATACGATCATGCTGGTTACTTAGCAGTTAAAAACACGTATGACCGCGAGGCGGTTTTTCCAGATGTATTTGAGAAGGCAGTAGGCAAGAAGACGAGTTAAATCACTAATCCTTGTAATAATTTAATTTTTCGATCTAAAAATGTTTTCTCATCTGGTCGTCACTGAGTTTATTGTGCAAGTTGCGTTTAGATCATAACTTCTTCAGGCTGCTTGCGAACTACACCAAGCTGATCAAAATCTTTGTCATATGAGATGATTGTCCATTTTTTTGTGATTAATTCTGGAAAAGTGCAGATACAGGTATCAATATACTTCACATTTTTTTTACGATAGAGTTGTAGACTCGCACGATAGTCATACTCATCAAAAACTTCCAGACCACTGAGATTAAGAATCGACTCAACTGCTTTTAAAACTTCTTTTTTGGGAAATTTATAGTAACTCCCCAATGTCCAGACTACTTCAGATAATACAATCCCTGGCATCACTGCCTGAATCTGATTTTTTTTAATCATTTTTATTAGATTTACGCAGTCTTGAAATACTTTTTCATTCTCATTAATCAGGACACGCAAAAAAATATTTGTATCAATTACATACTTCATGTTAGCCTCTCTTATATTGTTCAGCCATTGCTTTGCGTGCACCCATCACGGACTTCCTCTGTTTTGGTTTGAAGCTCCCAGCTAAATCGAGAATATCTTTGGTTGGCTCCACCTTTAAGTATTCATCACTAATCGTAATTGCTACTTTATCGAAGTAACGGATGCCAAGTTTATCTCGAAATGACTTTGGTAGCGTGATCTGTCCTTTTTGTGTTACACTTGTAATGACTGTCATATATTCTTTACTTTACATATTGGTAATACTTTTATTTTAGTATTACTTTTAAGAAAGTCAATATGCGCATCCTCATCTTTTCCGGATCAGCTCGCCAAGGTAACTACACAGCACACGTAGCAGAGTTTGTGCGTGAGTTTGTCAGTAAAAAACCAGATGTTCAAGTTGAGTTGGTCAGTCCGCAGACTCTCCATCTCAACTTCGAAAACGAAGGCACCTCCGCCAATTATCCCGAACTTCGTCAACAAGTCACGGCTGCCGATGCATTTATCATCGTTGCACCAGAATACAATCACGGCTATTCAGGCAGCTTAAAGTACATGCTCGACCTCAACTTAAAAGAATATACTCATAAACCAGTAGCGTTTGTTGGTGTGTCATCTGGACAGTTTGGTGGTGCGCGCATGATCGAACATCTCACGAGTATCGTCCGCAAAATGGGTCTGGTGGCAACTGCGAGTGACGTCAATGTCGGCTACGACGAAAAAGAAATTATCGATGGCAAGTTTGTCGACCCAGCAAAATGGGAAAAACGACTTGATCGTTTATTTACTGAGTTGAGTTGGATGTCGCAGACGTTGAAGTACGGTCGAGAACATATCTAGTTCTTTTTTTACGAGTGATTGTGGCTGACAAACCTCTGTTAATGCCGCCATGTCTTCAGAACTTGGTGTAATTGCTTGCGAAGTGTACGCATACATAATGGCCGTCGAACTCAATACATGTTCCAGGCCGCGTGCATGACCAAGTTCATGTGCCAACGTATGAATAACTTCGTGCTGATTCGGTGCTAAATACACTTCGATCGTATCTACATTCGGATCGTACTTGCCCTCTTCGGGCTTGAGTTGCAGCTCGTCATTAAACACAGTAATTTTTTGGTTGAGCTGGCTTACTTGAGTGTTAAAATCGTACGTTGATTGGCGCAGTGCAGTACCCATGTTGTTTAACTGCGTAGCTTGTTTCTTCAGATCTTCTTGTTCTGCAAAAAGCTTCGAATACACATCTGCCGGCGCGCCTCCTTTTTGATTCCAAGATGCCACTTCAGTGTTAAAATTTGCCAGTTTCTGCTTAAAATCCGCGGAAAGTTGTTGATACTGGGCAAGTTGTGGGGTTAACTTTTGATCGTCGCCTTTTAATTTTTTTTCTAGAGTAGAAATTTGTGAATTCTGTGCTTGACGTCCATCGAAAATCAAGCTAACCGAAAGTTCTGCCTGTGGATCATAACGAAATAATTGACTTCCCCATTTTTTCTCCCAAACTTTTGCGGCTTGATCAACATCATCTGCAAATTCTTCTTGTGTCAAATGAAATTGCGGATCAATTCGCCCAATTTTATACGCGATGGGCGTTTTGCAGGGATAATACGTCAAAAATTGATCGATTTGTGTTCGGTGTGTATTGAGATACCATCCACCGACAAAACCGAGAATAAATAAGGCCAAGAGCGTAAATACTTTAGACATGTACATTCATTCTATCAGGAGTTCGCAGTTTTCGAGAAACTTGAGGTCTATTCTTTCGTATACAACACTTGGTTACGTACGGCACGCATCAGGGCAGCGTAATCTTGGAGCAAGTCAGCCTGGGGTGAGTTACGTTGCAGTGCTTGATAAGATAATTTTTCGTACCGCAATACCTGAGCAGTCAACGTTGCTAAAACAGTCATCCGAAACTCACGGGCTTCTTCAATTGAGCGTTTTTCCTTAAGATCAACAAATGTGTTTCTATATGTTTGCAATGCACGTTCTTTATCGCCTTGCTGAGCAAATAAAATCATTTGTTGTTGACCGGTTTTACGTATGAGAAAAGAGTCATGATCCATAGTTCTCCTCAACTTAAATTAATGTTTTGACCCAACGTACAAACTCTTCCGTTTGCAGTTGCCTACTGATGCCATTCAATTTGGCTAGAGTGAGTCGTAAATCGGAAATAAAAATATAGCTATTTAATTGATCTCCTACACTTAAAGAAAAATTTTCGGCCAAAAATTCTTCATAGAGTAAAATAAAACGTTCTAAGCTTTGTGATGTTTGACGCGAAGTATCATCTAAACAAGCAAGTTGTTCGCTTCCCATAAAAAATCCTCTCTAGTAAAGCCACTTTGACTTACTACTAGAGAGGATACTGTTCGAAGATGACACAAACCGTAGCGTTTGTGTAAGAGTTTTTTACACCCTCTTACTGCAGATCTCCACAAGCAGTGTAGTTACTGATCTCCTTGGGTGATTTATGCACATTGATCGCAAGTTTATCAGACGATGCTAACAACTCGCTCATCGTGATGTTCAACATCGTTACTGATTTGCCATTCACGACGTTTGTTAATGGATACTTCACTGCCCCTGGATTTGGACAAGAACCGACATGAATATGAGCAGGTTGTGGACCAGTAAACTTGCCACCTTTTAAGGTTAAAGTTACACTTACTTTGCCATCTTTGGTTGATGTCAATACTGCTGTACCACCCTGACCCGAGGCGTTCTGTGCAGAGAGTGCAATCGTCTTGGTTGAAGGAACCATGACTGCTGGAGAGGCTATAGGGGAACTAGATGGCACGACTGAAGGCATCTCAGTTGCTTCTGGAGTTGCCGAAGCTTCAGTTGTCGTTGTCATCGACGTACTTTGATTACACGCAGCAAATAAAAATGCTGAACTCGCTCCAATAAGTAAAAGATGTTTCATGTTCATATCCCTCCTATCATGAGTCAACCTACGAATAATTAAAAATTATATATTCATAGTGTCATACTTCAACGTAATGATTCAATAAGAAATGTGTAAGAGCTTGACTTTTTGATCATAATTGCATCTAATATTAGCTATATGCAAATGGAACTCGTTTCTAATCCGTCACAAAATGATTTTATTTCTCCAAAAGAAGTCCAAGTATTTATCGACGTAGTTACTTTAGTTGTCACTGGATACATGATTTTTCTCGTGCTAAGAACAGCACTGGGAGGAACTGTTGGTCGAGCACTCCAGTTTATTACGTTCGGGGTAGCTATCTTGGCACTCAATCATCTCGCTGACACTCTCTTTCTTGGGACTTTTCTTGCGCAAATGGGTCACGTGAGTGATATTTTCCAAGAATCGATAGTCCATCGCTTTGTTAATTTAATTGCATTCTCTTTCCTTGCCCTTGGTTTCACACAATTGAAACAAATGAGAAGTTAGTGCGTACTTCTATGTCTAGTGAGTTAGATTTTGAGAACGTAGAGTTTTCGACTCCAATGATGCAGCAATATCTGCAAGTCAAAAAACAATACCAAGACTGTATTGTTTGGTTTCGGTTGGGTGATTTTTACGAAATGTTTTTAGATGATGCTGTGACCGGATCACGCATTTTGGGAATCACGCTGACTAGTCGTGCACGGGGCAAGGATGGCCGTATTCCGATGTGTGGAGTCCCGTATCACGCTGCAGACCAGTATCTTTCTAAGTTAGTAAAAGCAGGTCACAAAGTCGCAATTTGCGAACAGGTCACTGAACCTGATGGCAAAAATTTAGTTGAGCGCGAAGTCATTCGAGTTATTACTCCTGGAACTCTTTTAGATGAAAAAAGTCTTGAACGGAAACAAAATAATTATGTCCTTTGTGTGAGTCTCAAAAATCAGATTGTTGGTGCAGCAGCTGTTGACCTTTTGACTCGCGAATTTTTAGCTGGAGAAGTTCGTCTCGACGCTGACAAAACGTTCTTTCAAGTCCTTAGCGAGTTACACGCATGTTTGCAACCAGCTGAAATCCTGCTTTCTCCGAGTTGTCCAGCAGTAGATGCATTTAAAACATCTACACTAAAAGAATGGAAACTCTATATACAATTCCCTTCCAAAAAACTCGCGCAAACAGGCGAGATTGCTCCCACTACATTAGAAACTGCAGCAGCCTTGATAAGTTACCTTCAATACACCCAAAAAACTGATACTCTGCGGCTGCAATCCATCCAGCCAATTTGGCAAGAAAACTACTTAAAGATGAATCGCTCAACGATACAGAATTTGGAATTATTTGCCACCCTGCACGAAGGTCATCGTCATCACTCCTTTCTGCAAACCATTGACCATACACTCACCGCAATGGGTGGTCGCTTGTTACGACAATGGATCCTGAAGCCATTAACCGACCAGGAAGCGATTGAAGAGCGTTTAGACAGTGTTGCGTTTTTTGTGCAAAAGCGTACTGCTCGAGAAGAACTCAGAAGTATCCTGAAAGAAGTTATTGATGTTGAACGTCTCCTTGGACGTCTTAATCTGGGAATAAGTAATCCTCGAGATCTGAAAAATTTGGCACACGCACTGGATGCCATGCTGCACATCACTTACGTGTCAAAACGCAGTCAATCACCTTTTCTTTTTGACGGTCACAGTATTTCCATTGCTCAGCAAATAATTGATCTCATCAATCGTACGCTGTCGGAGCTGCCACCAATTGATCCACATAAGGGTGGTTTCATCTTGGAAGGGATTGATCAAGAACTTGATACATGGCGCCATACTGCGAGTAAAAGCCGGACATGGATTGTTGAGCTCGAGACCACTGAACGAAAAAAAACCGGTATCACTTCACTCAAAATTAAATTTAATCAAGTGTTTGGTTTTTACATCGAAGTCAGTAACGCAAACTTAACACACGTTCCAAGTTACTTTGTACGAAAACAAACACTTGTTAACGCAGAACGTTTTAGTACACCAGAGTTGAAAAAACATGAAGAGATCATCCTCGCCGCGAATGCAGAAAGTGAAAAACGCGAATATGATTTATTTCAAAAACTTGTTGCACACGTTTTAGAAACATTACACCCGCTGCAATCTTTGATTAAACAAGCTGCAGAACTCGACTGCTTACTAAACTTCGCGCATCTCGCAGAATATGCTCACTACTCTCGCCCCACGTTAACTGCCAGTGGTGAGTTGAACATTAAAAATGGCCGTCATCCTGTTATCGAACACATTACTAAAGATCAGCAGTTCGTCCCTAATGACGTCACTTTGAGCACTAAAAATCCTCAATTGTTGCTCATCACTGGTCCCAATATGGCTGGTAAATCAGTGTTTATGCGCCAAGTTGCGTTGATTACATTGATGGCACACCTTGGTAGTTTTGTGCCTGCTGATGTTGCGCAGATTACAATTACCGATCAAATTTTTGTGCGCAGCGGTGCGGCTGATATGATTACAGCTGGTCTTTCTACGTTCATGGTTGAGATGGTGGAGACGGCACACATTTTACGTCACGCAACCGTGAAAAGTCTCGTGATCATGGATGAAATTGGACGCGGTACAAGTACATATGACGGCATTAGCATTGCTTGGGCAATTGCCGAAGAGCTTGTCAAAGAGAGGAAATTTGGACCCAAGACGCTTTTCGCAACTCATTATCACGAACTGCAAGCACTCGCCGACAAATGGCCTGGCAAAATTGCGAATTTCCATATGGCAATTGCGGAACATCAAGGAAAACCAGTTTTCCTGTACAAATTACGTGAAGGTGGCGCATCACATAGTTTTGGTTTAGCTGTTGCGCAACTGGCGGGCATTCCAGAACCAGTCATCGAACGAGCGAAAACACTACTCAAAAAACTAGAAAAGTGAACGACACGTATTATGTCAATTATTCGTCCTCTCTCTTCTACCGTTATTGCAGCCATCGCCGCTGGTGAAGTCGTTGAGCGTCCTGCCATTGTCGTCAAAGAACTCATTGAAAATAGTCTTGACGCAGGAGCCACAAAGATCGCGATTTCAGCTTCCCTCGGTGGTTCCGCAGATATCACAGTCAGTGATGATGGCTTTGGTATGGATGATGAAGATCTCAAGTTAAGTATAACCCGTCACACAACGAGCAAAATTTTTGCTATTGATGATCTCAATACACTACAGAGTTTTGGTTTTCGCGGCGAAGCCCTTGCAAGTATTGCAAGTGTCAGCATCATGACTATCCAAAGTAAAATGTCTTCTGCAGAAATAGGTTATCAAATCAGTGTAAGACACGGTCACATCGGGGAGGTAATTCCTGTCGGGATGCCGAACGGAACCACAATCACGGTCGAACATCTTTTTGCAGAACAGCCTGCTCGTCGTAAATTCTTAAAATCATCTGCCATCGAGTTACGTCGTATCATAGAAGTAGTTCAAGCCGCTGCGCTAAGTCATCCAGAAGTCAGCTTTGCATTTACTCACAATCAAAAAATGATTCTTTTCGTTCCTAAAAAACAAACACTCCTTGAACGCGCCGTACATCTCTTTAAACAATCACCCCAAACATTGCTTCATGTTGATGCACATTTCCAAAATCTGAGAATTTTTGGTCTGGTTGGCACACCACAACTTGCTCACCAGCTAAAACAAAAGCAGTATCTCTTTGTCAACCATCGCCCAGTTCATCACAATGCTCTCACGGCAGTTGTGAAAAAAACATTTGGTGCTCTTCTTGATCCCCGGACACAGCCAGTGTTTATCTTGCATCTTGAACTTCTTCCTTCAGTCATTGACGTCAATATTCATCCCCGCAAAGAGCTCGTTCGTTTTGTTGACGAAGCACGCATTTTAGAGAACATCGCCCAAGCAGTTGATCAAGCACTCAAGCAGCAAGACTTAAGCTTTCATTACACCCCTTCACCTCCGGAACTTGCCATGCTGCACGACGATAATAAGGCATCTGTGCCAATGAGCAACCTACTCAAAAGTGTGACCGATGCTTGGCAAGTGACACCTCCTGCGCAAACTGAAGTCATGCAAATAGACAACACTTATCTCCTCACAGCAACACCACCAGGCTTGATGATTATTGATCAGCACGCCGCTCATGAACGGATTCTCTACCAGCAATTTTTGACGACATTTCGTACTCAACAACTTCAACAAGCCACATCGGTTCTCGATCCTGCTATGGTGATTGAGTGTTCAGCTATTGAAGCTCAACTGTTGCGTGAACATCTCCCAACTTTAGCAAAAATTGGTTTTGAGGTTGAGCCGTTTGGTGAACACAGTTTTAAAATTAGCCAAGTACCGCTTCTCTATGTAGGCCACAATCTCCAACAGTTATTCGCTGAGTTACTCGAAGATTTTGCTGGTGACGGTCATCCAGTCTCACTTGATAGCGTTTCACAACGAACGATTGCTTACCTTGCCTGTCGCAGTGCAGTCAAAGCAGGTGATTACCTTTCACAACACCAACGGCAAGCATTAATTACTCAATTAGCAACAACTGAACAGCGTTTTACTTGTCCACACGGTAGGCCAACAACGATGATATTTACGATAAGCGATCTAGAAAAAATGTTTCGGCGCAGATAATCAACGCAACTTCACTTAAACCCCTAAGTGCTCTTTCACTATCTTTAACAATTCATCGATTGAGGTATTCGCCTTGACCAAGTAATCAGCTGCTCCAATTTTTTTGCCAGACTCACGCTCAGTATCCAGATTAGTAAGTACAATCACCGGAATTTCTTTTAACCTATCATTTTGCTTTATCCGTTCCAAAACGTCAAAACCATTCATGCCACCAGTTAACATAATGTCAAGCAAAATCAGATCTGGCTTTTGTGCTTCAAGAGCGTCTAGCCCTTGTTGTCCAGTTCCCGCCACAGATACATCCATCCCTTCTGCTGTCAACAGTTTTTTATAACTCTCTTGAAGCTCAACACTGTCTTCAATGATCAAGATTTTTTTCATGTTGACCTTTCACCGTGGGACTTCTATATAAAAACACGTCCCACGAGATTGTTCTCCATCATTCCCATCTTTTTCAGTAAAGACGGGACTTTCAAACCAAATTTTACCGCCCCACTCCTCTACGTATGACTTTACCACAAACAAACCCAAACCTGAACCATTCGGTTCTTGTTTGGCTGCATTTTCAGCTCTGAAAAAACGTCCAAAAATCTTTGCTTGATCTTTTTGAGGAATACCCATCCCAGTATCTTTGATCGAGATTTGAATTGTTTTTTCGTTCCAAGATACATGCACATCTACTTTTCCCGCGTCGAGATTGTACTTAATTGCATTCGAGAGCAAGTTCTCAATGACTTCGCGAAAACGCTGCGGATCGATAACTGCCGTTGGAGCTTCAGCAGCATCGACTTTGAGTGTGAGTGTGATTTTACGCACATCTGCCTGAACCTGAACCTCTTTAATAATACTTTCAATGATCGGCACAATCGCAGTCGGCACAGGTTGATCTTTAATTCTTCCTTGATCGATTCTCGAGACATCCAGCAAATTATTTACAAGTTGGAGTAAGTGATCATTGGTTGCCCTCATCTGTTCAACCACTTTACTCATTTCTGGCGTCACTGTCCCGTAGTAGCCTTTCAGTAACATCTCAAGATTCCACTTGATGGATCCAATTGGTGTACGCAACTGATGGGACGCAATCGAGATAAACTCGGTTTTTTCTCGATCAATTTCGCGTTCGCGAGTCATGTCACGAAACACCACCATTGCACCAGTGACTTGATCTTTGGTTAAAATTGCACTCGCTGTCATAGCCACTGGCAAAGATGATCCATCAGAACGCAAGTAACAAAACCTCAGTTCAGTTACCTTCGCTTTGGTTTTCAGTGCGATGTCGATTGGATTTTTTTCTAGCGGTAAAGGCATCCCTGATTCATCGAGTGTCTTGACTGTTTCTGACCAATGTTTGCCAATCATGGCAAACTCTTGCAGTCCTAATATTTCTAGAGTGACTCGATTGACAAAGATCACTTTGCCTTCTTGATCAGTTGCAAACGCCCCTTCACCAATACTCTCAAGCAATGCATCATTTTTTTGTCTTGATTCTTCGGCCATGACTTTTTCTGCATTTAACTGTTGCAACACGTTCAGTAACTGTTGTCTATTCAAAAAATTCACTTTTTCTTTTTCCAAAACTTGATCTGGAATCACTAAAAAGAATTGATACGCTAAATCTTCATCATAGACAAACTGTGTGGCTTGAAATACCGTCTTTGCGGTCTCGAGGGCAGCTTTCTCCCCTTCAAGTTCCTTATCACCTTCGTAAAGAGCTGTGAGCAAATTTTTAAAAACTTTTGTAACTTCTTTCTCAGAAAATGTTGGTGCTAAATGATACAGCTCATTGAAGTGCACTCCGTGCTCATCCACAGGTACCTTATCCAGGATACTCCCCTGTACTCCAGCACTCACTAAAATTTTGACCTTTTCCAAACCAAATTTATTGATGATTTGCAGTGTTAAATTCTGAACTCCGTCTTCATAGAGCGTAAATAACTGTAGAGATCCTTCGAGAAGTACGACACGGAAAAAAAGTGGCAACGTAGTAATTTGAATGACTTTTCCTATAGCCTCATGAAGACTTTTTGGCGTGAACTGTGCGGAAGTTACCGGTGGTTGGTGGGTACATATAAACTTTTCAATTGTTAAGTACGTTTGAACGTACTCTGCTTTTCGAGTCATCTGAGTGGATTGCTGTTTTGTTTTTAACTCAGCTAAAATTTCTAACAATTCTTGAGGTTGTGCGACCAACGAGATCACATAGCTCAACACTTGCTCAACTTCTGGATACTCTTCTTGTTTTACCCGTCGAAAAAAAGAAAACACACATTCAGCTTAAACTATTTGATAGGCTATCTCAAGTTTTTTTTTGCAAGAGTTTTTTGATTTCTTCTAAATTGTGAGTTGCTGAAAGCAAGCCTTTTGCGGCAGCTTGGAGTTCTTGCTCGATCGTGAGGATTTTTTCTTCGAGACTTGCCTCTCCATTTGGACTTTGTTCCAAGAAGTACGTAATTGGTTTATATGTGAGTTTACTAATTTCTCGTAAGGTATCAATACCAGGCTGAGCACGGTTCACTTCGTACGAACTAACTGCTTTGTCTGATACACGCAGCTCTTCAGCTAACTGTTTTTGTGATAACCCAGCTGCTTTGCGTGCCTGTTTAATTTTGCTCCCCAAATTTAATGATTTTTTCATAATTGTCATATATACTCTATTTTTATTAGAGTAAAACTCTACATTAATTAGTTAATAATTATTTTAAGGACTTTATGCACCAACCTCAAATTAAAGCTCTCCTTATCGAATCCGAATCTACCTTAACACGACCATATATTTACTTACCCACAGCATACCACCTGACCGTTGCATCTTCTACTCAAAAAGCAGTCGAGTGTTTAAAGCAAACACTTCCTGACATCGTTTTTCTGAGTAGCAGCTTTTCCGTTGAAGAAATGCTGCAACTTCTCTGGCTCCTCAAAGACACTTCAACGCACAAACTTATTCCTCTAATCTTCGTTGTGCATTGGTCGAGTGCCGCAATTCACCTTCCTGGTACACAATGGGGCGGCAAGATCGGTATCGTCCATACACTCTCTTCTTCTAAAGAAATGCACTCTACCTTAGAAAGAGTGCTTTACGAAGAATCTGTGTAACCACCGCTATTATAAAAAATTTTTTGCAAAGAAGCAAAAGGAGTGTATTTATGTATCACAACATCATTACCGACTGGAAAAGAACGCTTTATGACCCCGATTCACAACAATTGATTGATGGTGCACGATCGCTACTAGAATTAATCCACCACAAAAGCATCTCTTTAATCTTGATCGATGCGGGCGGCGAACAAGAAAATCTGGCTACACTTGCCCAGTTTGTCAATCAAGATAGACCTGAAGAAACCTTAATTATCAGCGATCGCGTTCATTCTGAAATTGAAATGGGCAATCAACTACATGCGACTACTCTTTGGCTTCGTCAAGGCAAATTTGCCGCCGGAATACCTCTGACTGAAGGTCAACAACCAACATTGACGATGTATTCGTTGGAAGAAGTGAGTGATTTTCTTGTGGAGGTAAGCTAATACTTACCACTGCATTACTCATGATTACGTTGCTTTTAGTGTTGTGGCCACCGGAACCACCTCGGTATCCTTACTAGGACGGTCAACCACTTGATATCCACGCAACTCTATTTCTTGACGTAATTGGTCGGCTCGTTGCCACTCTTTTTGCAGTTTTGCTTGTGTGCGTTGGTCCACAAGAGACTGAACATCTGCAGGAATGACTAGAGTTTTAGGTGAGTTGGCATTGAGGTTGGCAACAGCTTTTTCGAAACTAAGTCCTAATACTTGATCAAACTCGCGAAGCAAATCATATTTATCTTCGGCGGGAATATTTGACTTAATAACCTCCCACAGCACGGCCACTGCTTCAGGCGTGTTTAGATCATTTTCCATTGCTTGAAAAAAGCGTGTGCGAAACTCATTACTCTTCGCTAACTTTTCTGGACTCAACACTGTGCGGCCTGATTCTTGTTTGAACTCCTCTAATGAACGTAACAAACGCAACCAAGTTTTTTGTGCACCTGCTAAGTTTTGCCACGTAAAGTTCATTTCGGAGCGATAGTGCGAAGTTAAGAAAAGCAAACGCAGCGCCTGCGGCGCAAAACCTTTGGCGAGCACATCATCAATCGTGAAAAAATTGCCAAGTGACTTACTCATCTTGGTGCCATCTACAAATAAATGATTGTGATGTATCCAGTACTTCACGAATGGTTTTTTCCCAGTCGCTGCCTCTGCTTGCGCAATTTCATTGGTGTGATGAACGGGAATATGATCAATTCCACCTGTGTGAACATCAAACTGCTCGCCCAGATAATGAATCGCCATTGCAGAACACTCAATGTGCCAACCCGGAAAACTGCGTTTTGCCCACGGACTTTCCCAAACCATGGCTCGATTTTCGCCAGGGCGTTCGAACTTCCACAACGCAAAGTCCGTCGGATTGCGCTTGCCGGCGACTCGCTCTACGCGCGCCCCTTCCTGCAGTTTTTTGAGGTCGAGGCGCGCGAGTTTCCCATAGTCATCAACTTTTGAGGTATCAAAGTACACACCGTCTTCTGGAATTACATATGCAAATCCCTTTTGCTCAAGCGTTTTGACCATTTCGAGTTGTTGCACGATATGTTCTGTTGCTCGGCAACTCACATCCGGCCTTAAATTTCCCATCAAGTCCATTGATTTCCAAAAATACTCCTCAAACTCACGCGCAATTTCCCAAACCGTTTTCCCGTATTTCTTTGCACCTTTTTCCAGTTTATCTTCGCCAGTATCTGCATCAGACGAAAGGTGTCCGACGTCGGTCACATTTTGCACAAACTTCACATCAAACCCTGAGTAACGCAGCGTCCGAATCAGCACATCATCCATGGTGTACTTGCGCAAGTGACCAAGGTGAGTGAAATCATAAACGGTCAAACCACACGCGTAGAGACCGATGTGGCCCGATTGGCGCGGCTGGACTTCTTCAATTGTGCGAGAGAGGGTGTTGTAGAGTTTCATAAGTCAGTTTTCAACCGATGTGCGTCGAGGTGATTGTACCTTTTTTCTAACTCTGCATAATTACCAATTTCGTACGTTTTATATTCATTTTTAACTCCCACACGACCGTCATATCCTAAAATCAAGTGAAATATTCCATTCGCAAAGACGTTCATTGCGTCCGGACTCGTAAGAAATTCTAAATATCTACCCACGACTTGCCGCATGTTCACCTTACGATCTTGCGAATGAAAGTTAATTGCAACTACTCCATCGGGATGAACATTGAGTGGTATGACAAGTGGAACCAATGCACGATGATCTTGAACTGTTTGATTACGTAACTGAACAATTTCACTTCTTTGCATATGTTTTATTTCAAGTTCGCGAATCGCAGCATTCTGTGCACCTGTATCTTTTAGCAAACGAACGATTATTTCTAAACCATGAAGCATTGTTGGCGTTTGTCCTCCCTCAGGGGGCATTTCAAGAACTATCTTTGGCTTCAAGGGATCAAAAAATGCGTAGACAGTATGTTTGCCTCCTCTTAAAGTATCATCGTACAAAGTAAGTAACACCGGCTGATTATTTTGAAGAGCATCTAGAGCAGTTGCCATACTTCTCTCAATCATGGCATTTTTCCAGATCTCACTCTCCAGTTGCTCAGGATGTTTTTTCAGATAATGAGTGTCTGTTCTCTGTTCTGCTGTAAATGATTGAATACTCATGTCTGAGATTTGTGTTTCTAATGATGCTCCCATATATTTCTTTCTTTTTTTTGATATCAATTTTCATAAAAAAACCTCCGATTTGAGGAGGTTGTATGTTTTGTTTTTTTTAAATTTTAACAACAATCACGCACTCCTCTTTTTATGAAAGTGCAACAACAAGAGAATGATTGTGCTAAGCGTTGTAACATGGATCAGGCGATTATATACGAGCGTATCCTAAGGTAAAGTAGCTAATTTTGCAAAGTCAACATCAAGAGATTTTCGTTTTTCTCCATATAAGTATTTCTTATAGTTTATAGAAAGATCCTTTGATACTTTTTTAGATTCAAATTCTTTTTTATATTTTCGATGTAATTCTTTAACAAACTTTAAAATATTACCCATATTTTTATTTTACCCCGCACTACTCAACTTCTTGCGATCGTTTTGCAGTTTGGTGACAGTGCGTTTTTTCTGCGATGCGCCTGGCCCACCTTCACCCCTCGTTTTCCCTTGCGGCATCGGAAGCTCACTCGCGGCTTGCTGCTCATCCATTTGTTTGCGTTGGGCCTTTTCTTCTTCCTCTTGTTGTTTTTTCTGTTGTTCTTCGCGAACTTTTTGTTGCACGTACTGCTGTTGATCAGCATTCATCTGCTGATAACGCTGCAACATTTGTTTTTTGCGTGCGGCATCTTCTGGAGTATCAGTTGGCTTGATACCAAACATACTTTGCATAAAATCTGGAAGCAAACTTAACAACCCCTGCGCCACATCACCAGCAAAATACTTCATTTCTTGGGGTAAAGTACCAACAGGACGAGGAGTCCTCTGCTGCTTTGGTGCTTGAGGATTCGCAGAAGAAACACTCGGAATATTACTTGTACCCGGAATTGCAGGATTTTGCCCTGCTGCTCCTCCACCAGCAGCTTGCTGCTTGGCGAACTCTTCCATCATCCCACCTACATCATGAGAAGGTAGTCCTGGAGCGCCGCCACCACCTGGAGCTGGACCAAATCCTGGCATATTAAACCTTTGTGTGTGTCAACTGCAAAATTTCTTTTCCTTGCATGTCTTCTGATTTTTGATCTTGTGCTTGCTGCGCCGCTTGTTGTTGTGCAACCAAAGCTTGATATTCTGGCGTTTCCTTAATTGTTTGCAATTTTGCTAACTCTGCTTCAATACGTTGTTGATCCTCTTGTTTTTGTCTCTCCAGTTCTTGCTGGATGCGCAGTGCTTCTTCTTGCTCTTTATTTTTGGCTATTTCGGTTGCCTTGGCTTGAGCGTCGTTGAGAATTTGGTCAAGTACATCAAGCGGACTTTGTGAGGCTGCAGGAGAAACTGGCGTTGATGGCGGTTGAGTTGCTACAGGAGTTACAGCTGCTACTGGATCAGTCATAGCTTAAAGATACAGGAGCTCAACGTTTTTTCCAAGCTGCAAGCACGTGCGCGTGGTTTCTGTTTTTTTCCCGGCTAAGGAGTAGAGATGTGGCGCGACCAGCATCGTGAATAGCTCGATACAGATTTTTCGCTTTTTCTTGAACAACAATATTTTTTCCAGGAATATCGATCAAAAACTTTGCTGTTGCGGCTTGCACATCGTTTTTCTTTTTCTTTACCAGTTCAACGAATACCGTTACCTTCAAAATATGTGTGCTACGACGCTGTAGACGAGAGGCTTGTTTCACAATAAAGTTCCTCATCGCCGCCGTCACGGGGATGGTTTTGGATTGAACAATGACGTTCATAGTCCTCCTTTTTTTTAAAAAAATGACCCTGCATTCTATTTAAACGCACGGTCCTGAAAAACTGCTGAAGTGAAAATTATCTTCACTTTTTTCATTTTAGCAAATATGATACGTCCATGCAAACCGCAACCAAAGTGATGGGAATTCTAAATATTACGCCAGATTCTTTTTCTGATGGTGGACTTTATTTGTCTGTTGATCAAGCACTCCAACACGCGCAGCAAATGATCGATGAGGGCGCTGACATTATTGATATCGGTGGCGAGTCCACTCGTCCAGGAGCACAAACAGTTTCTGCCGAAGAAGAATTGGCACGCGTTGTGCCGGTTATTCAAGCAATTCGTCAAAAAATCAACTCTGATATTCCCATTTCTGTTGATACGTATAAATCACAAGTGGCGGCTGCAGCACTTGAGGCTGGCACCAATATGATTAACTCTTTAGGTGGATCGAAATTCGATTCGCAAATGTATACAGTCGCTCAAAAACACAACGCACAAGTGATCATTTATCACATTAAAGGCGAACCACGCACAATGCAGCAGGGCGAAATTCTTTACGACGATGTGATGAAAGAAATTATGCAATTTTTCGAAGAAGAAATTGCAAAAGGCGTTACCGCTGGACTTTCGCGCGAAAAGTTTATTCTCGATCCGGGCATTGGTTTTGGTAAAACAGTAGCCCAAAATTTAGAAATTATTCGCCGCTTTGCTGAGTTCACATCTTTGAAGTTGCCAGTCCTCATTGGCGTTTCGCGCAAAAGTCATCTTGGTGCACTGCTGAAAGAAAAACTCCATTTAGCCGAAGTTCCATCTGCTCATGAAAGGTTAGAAGCCGCTCTCGCCGAGACTGTAGTTGCAGTTTTGCATGGTGCCTGTATAGTACGTACCCATGACGTCTTTGCAACCAAAAAATGCCTGGCAGTGGTCGATGAACTCCGAGCGTCCGCTTGATCGCATTTTTATCACCGATCTGTTGCTGCCGTTTACGATTGGTATCAATGAAGAAGAGCAAAAAGAAAAAATGGACGTGTTGATTAATATCACGATGTGGGTCAAAGAAAATCGTGCGTTTGCAACTGAAAATTTAGATGAAACAGTCGATTATCGAATCTTACATGGAGAAATCGTACAGTTGGCGAAGAACCGCTCATTTGTTTTAATTGAGACACTGGCAGAAGTGGTAGCGGAACTTGCACTCAAACACCCGCTCGTGCAACACGTACAAGTGCGTATCGAAAAACCACATATTCGCCAATATTTAGAACACGTCGGAAGTGCTGGAATTGAAATTATTAGATCTCAAAAAGGAGGAAAATAACATGTCACTCTCAAATTTGCAAAAACTTTTGAACGAAAAAATTGAGCAATGGAATTTACTGCGGAATCCTTTTTATCAAGCGTGGAGTATGGGCACTTTAACGAAAGCTGCACTACAAACATACGCCACAAATTATGGAGATTTTTTGAATCTCTTGCCGCTTGGCTGGGAAACGTTGAATGATAGTGAAACCGCCGCCGAAGAAACGGAACATGCAGAGATGTGGGCTGAGTTTACTGCGAGTCTTCAAGCCGATGTGGTACCAGCTCAGCTTCCAGCCACACAAAAATTAGTCGCTCGCGCACGTCAGTTATTTTCCGAACCTGCAACAGCTACAGGTGCACTGTACGCGTTTGAAGCACAGCAACCCGCTACTGCTTCTTCAAAATTAGCTGGACTTCAGACCCATTACTCAGCTTTTCATGCAGATGAACAATATTTCGAAGTGCACAGTCACAATGAACACGAAGCAGCCAAATTATTACAGATGATGGAAAAACTCTCTCCCACTGAGCAAGAATCTGCCGTTGCTGCGTGCAGCGAAATGAGTCAGCTAATCTGGGACACTTTGAGCGCAGTATATCAAGCATGAACACTATTTTTCTCGCGCTTGGCTCAAATGTTGGTGATCGTCTCGCCAATTTTGAGCAAGCTATCCAACTTTTATCAGAACACGTTCACGAAATTTCGCGCGCTCAGGTGTATGAAACACTTCCGGTGGGTTATTTAGAACAAGATAATTTTTTGAACTCGGCTGTGAAGGGTATGACAGATCTTAATCCCGGAGATTTATTACGATTTGTCAAAGAAATTGAAAAAAAAGTTGGACGCATCAAACGGTTTCAAAACGGCCCGCGTGAAATTGATATCGATATTTTATTTTATGATGACATGGTAATTGGCGATGAGCAAAACGGACTGTTGCCTCAAATCCCCCACCCCCGACTTCAGGATCGCGACTTTGTGTTGCGGCCGTTGATGGATTTAGCGCCAGATTTGGTGCATCCGGTTTTGAAAAAAACGGTGCGAGAGTTGTTGAATGAGTTGCCGGAAGAGAATAAGTCTGTGCTCAATCCGGTAACTTCCTAACTTCCCTTTCTGGATGTTTCAAATAATTTCCGTGCGTGATAATAGAACGACCCAATTTTCTCTCGAGTTGTTCGCGAGCACCGCCAGCGATTTCTCCACCCGCTTTCGCGTCACTTTTCAACTTTGCTAGACCCTTTGAATTTTCATTTTGGTGAATCTCAGTCGTTGCTTTTTCACCTAACATATTGAAAATCAACTCCAAATCATTCATATGATCACGCAAGTTCTCGCGTTGCAATCCTTTATGTTTTTTATGTTGGGAAGGAGTCATCCCAAAAGTTGCTTTTGATATTTCAGCGGTCAAGATTTGATAATCTCTTTGCTCAGCACCACGATTTTTCCACTCGTCAGTGAGTTCCTCACGGATTGCGATCCCTCGCATACGTTTTTCAATCCACGCTTCTGAGTACCCTTTTGCTTTGTACAACTCTCGAGTGCGTTGTGATGCGAGTTCCGGATCTGCAATTTCTTTCACACGCTCATAACCAACCTTTGCTAACCACTTTTTAAATGGCTCCGCTTTGGGCGACGGAATTGACTGAATGATGCGCAAAATTCCTTCAGTGTTAGCACAGTTAAGCTTTTGTTTTCCGCCAGGAGTCTCTATTGGAAGGGTATGTACAATTTGTACCCACCCTTTAGATAATTCCTCATCTCTGAGTTTCATACGCTTTACATATTGCTTCGCATCATTCGAGTTGATCAACGCTAAAACGACATCTTCCACCACAAACCACCATTCATTATTGTGAAATGTTTTGCGAACCTCATTTCCTTCAAATAATGCAATTTGGGTGTCAGAAAGAACAGGAATATTTGTCATAAGACCTCCTTGTGAAAAATTATTAACAAATAAAATCTATTTGAATGAGAATTTTGAGTAGAGAAAATATATCAAATATATTCAAAGATGAATAGTAGAAATCACTCTCCCATCTTTCTTCTTCCCTCAAGTGCGCGTGCCAAAGTTACACCATCAGCATACTCAATGTCTGCACCAATCGGTAAACCGTGACCTATTCGCGTAATCACGATGTCACTCAAAGCCGGTTGTTGTTTTATCATCTCCACAATAAACAGCGCCGTTGCTTCACCTTCCATAGTGGGGTTAGTAGCTAAAATCAACTCTTTTACACCGTTTAAACGCTTTAAAATGTCATACAAATAGAGTTGGTCGGGACCAATGTTGTTTAACGGCGCAATGGAGCCGTGCAGGACGTGATATTTACCTTGAAATTTACTCGAGCGCTCAATCGCTAACACATCCAACGGTTGCTCCACGACGCAAAGTACTGACACATCGCGAGTTGGATCGCCACAAATCTCGCAGGGATCGCTCTCTGCGACGTTGTGACATTCCGTACACATCACAGTGTCCCGCTTGAGAGCCACGATTTTATTGGCAAAGTCTTGCAATTCCCCTTCAGGATTATGGAGCATGTAAAAAACCAAGCGCTGTGCCGATTTCGGCCCCACTCCAGGCAAACGTTCGAATTTTTCGATGAGTTGACGCACCGCGCGCGGAAGTTTGGTCATATGTGATCTTTTCGTTTACGAGTTGTTTACGAAGGGCATCGTACCAGAGTCTTGGTTTTAGGGATAGGGTTTTTTATAATATACATAGTGAAGTGAGAGTTATAATATAAGCCTTATAGGACCTTTATATGCCCCCTCGAATTGAATCTCGACCAACAGACACAAAGATGACTCTTGATAAAGGACTAAATGTAAACTCATATGATTGGCATTCATTTCTTGAAGAAGAACAACAGTTGGACCAACTGCTTAGTGAGCCATTGAAAAACCACAGTGCAATTTTAACTTTTCTCGGGAAATTATTAGAAGAACTGGAAGTCCAAAAGATTTCAAGTTCTAGAAGAGATTTTATTATAGAGTGCTTAGAAAAAACTCGAACAGTGTACCCTGAATTAATCACCTCAATCATCACAGGCCAATTTTCGCAAATTATAAATCAATAAGCCAAAAAAGATTACATACGAGTATCTGTTAATTCTCTTGTCTTAGCCATAGCGGCTCCAGTTTCAGTTTGACTTTGACGTGTTTTCCTTTTTTTGACAATATCTAACAAGGCTTTGAGAGATGCTAATATGGAATTGTCCCCTTTTCGGTTATCCTCCTCCCGTTCAAATATTGCCTTATTCTTTCTCTCTTTGCCCACTATCAAGCCAAAATCAGTAAGCGTCCGTCCATAAACCTCCGGATCAACTCTGTTACTATTTTCTCCCGCCATAGTTGTATCTTCTGCAGCAATGTGGGCTTGCTCATCCATCGACAGTATTTGTTCACGTAAACTCTTTATCTTCTCTAACACTTCTTTTGCTCTCTGATATTCCTCAACTTTGGCTTCTTTAATTTTTTCCCCTCTCTTCAATAGTTCCTGCAAAAAATCGATATCATCTTTAGTTAAGGGTTTTTTTCCCGATTCTTTTTCTTTAAGAGTCCGAATTGCCCCTGCGAGATGCTCATTCGCCTGACCTCGAGCTAAACCTATACCGTAAGGGAATGTATTTGAAGATTCTTCTCTAGTTGATGGAACTGAATTGGGAAATAGATCTCTCCCATCTATTTGTGGCATAACCAAGATCCTTGTAATTATTATTTAATAATACTGACGATTGCCTTGAAGTGTCAACTAGTTTTTGTTTTAATAATGGAGAGTTCAATTATGCGTACCGAAAAAAAAGATAGTATTGCCGGATGGTTAAGAACACTTGGCTTTAGTCCTCAAGAACTTCTTTCCTCGTTAGAGACCTCCCTCAGTGATGACCTCTGTTTGAGTATTGAAGATCGTCTAATCTTGGATTTAATCGGCAGAGTACCGGATCAAATCTTAATTAATCGAGTTCTAACTTACGATTTAGTATTCGCTGCAAGAGAAACATTTCAACCTGTTCAATTGAATCCTAGGCAACCTAACCATTCTAGAGAAAAAAAGATATTTAGGACCACAAAAATCCAGTAAAAGAACTACTACTCCCCACCCACCTCATATCTCACGAACCTGCGCACGACGAAACGTTCACCAATTTTGCCACTGAGGCCTTTGACGAGACTTTCGATTGTTTGACTAGGATCTTTGATGAAGTCTTGCGCAAGTAATTCCTCAACTGAAGCAGGACCCATCGAAACTACTTGCATGGCGACATTGCGTGCCATTTCTTGGAACTCAGCATTACGAGCCACGAAGTCAGTTTCGCAGAGGATTTCTACGAGAGCACCGATTTTGTTGTTACTGTGCACATAAAAAGCGATGTAGCCTTCTTTGGTTTCGCGATCTGCTGTTTTTTCTGCCTTGGCTAAACCGCGCAAACGCACCCACTCGCGGGCTTTTTCCATATCTCCGTTACTTTCGTCGAGGGCTTTTTTACAGTCCATCATCCCAGCTCCGGTTTCTTCGCGAAGCGCTTTAATATCTGCAGCAGAATAATTTGGCATTGTGTCTCCTTTGAATTTATTTAGCAGCTTTTCCAGCCATGTATCCGTCAGTAATTGCTTGTGTCACAAAAGTGATACTGCGCACTGCATCGTCGTTTGCTGGAACTAGAATATCGATTGGATCTGGATTCGTGTTGCTGTCGATCAATGCCATCATGGGAATGTGCACTTTCTCAGCTTCCAAAACGGCAACTTTTTCACGACTTGGGTCAATAATGAAAAGTGCATCTGGCTTGCCTTTGAGTTCGCGGATCCCACCAAAGAATCTCTCGAGACGTGCACGCTCTTTGTCGAGAAGCACGCGTTCACGTTTGGTGTATTTGTCGTATTTGTTTTCTTGAAGACCTTTTTCGATCTCCAACATGCGGCGAAGCGATTTATTGACTTGTTCCCAGTTGGTCAGCAAACCACCCAGCCAGCGGGATGTAATGGTCATGATGCCAGTCGGAGTAACGACTTCTTTGATGACGTCGCGTGCTTGCTTTTTGGTACCGACGACGACAAGAATCTTACCGTTTTTCCCAAGTTGGTAGGCGTAGTTGTATGCAAGTTGTAATTGTGAAGCGGTTTTTGCTAAGTCAAAAATGTGAACGCCGTCTTTTTCAGTGTAAATCCACTTGGCCATTTTTGGGTGCCAACGGCGTGCTTGATGTCCAAAGTGACAACCAGCCTCGAGAAGATCTCTGAGATCATACTCAGGTGCTTGATTTGGAAGTGTGGAAAGATCCAACATATATTTTCCTTTTGTCGCCTTGCGGCTCTTGTGCGTGAGTAGTTAAGTTCAGGAAAGGAGACTACTCGGCACGCTATTACAAGTAATTAATGGGGGAATTGTAACAGATACCTGAGAAGATTGCCACACATTGTTTTAGGTCATATCCCAAGATTGGTCAAAAGTTGCTAACAAGTGGTTTATTTTTGCGACTTTTAGGCAACTTTGAGATGTTGACCTAAACAGCACAATTTACCAGTCTTTTCTGTGTATTGCCGAGTGGAATTGATCAAGATAAACTTCCTCACTAGAAAATAAAGAAAGATTTTGGAGAAACATGCCTATTTTTAATCCTATTGAAGTAAAAAAAGAACAAAAATCTGTTTGCCTTGCTGTGGCAAGTCCAGAAGATTTAGCTAGAGTAATAAAAACTATCCATGCTTTTAATCAGGCTACAGCTTTCGAAGTAACCATTGCTCCTCTCTTAGAGAGAGATAGAGTCTCCGTCCCAGATGGAGTGATCGTGGACAGAGTCAACATTCTGCCCGCCATACTTGCCGGTTATCACAATATTCTGTTAGTCATGGATTCAGAAAAAAATTTAGAGCTCATCGCACCTACTGATGAATTTCCTAATAAGAGAATTCCTGCTGAGACCGCCGAGATGGGAGCAATGATTCAAGCAAGTATTCAAGAACGCAATCGGCGTTGGAGAGAAGAAAAAAGTAAAGGAACAAAACCTTTTCAAAATAACAATCCTGATCATTTTGCAAATCCCAATATTCTAACGGCCCAACTTAATATAAGAAATAGCACGACAAATAGCTTGAGACTTGCCTTCTTCGGAAGACTTCATGAATTACTTGTTAGTGAATCTCAGCAAGAACTTTCGCATTCTCTAGCAAGCTCACCACGGTAACCGGTCCCACACCCCCTGGGACAGGAGTAATAAAAGCGGCCTTCGGAGCCACAGTCGCAAACTCAACGTCGGGTTGTGGTTCACCAACATCAACGACTACTGCTCCTTGTTTGATCATCCCGCCAACAATAAGGTGAGGATGGCCTGTTGCCGAGATGACAACATCAGCATCGTGGAGAGACTGACCCGATTGAACCCGCGTAGTAAGTTCCTTGCTGCCAATTATTTCTACTTTCTGACCTTGATTGCGAAGTTCGTAAAAAAGCGGTTGGCCTAAAATGTCTGACCTTCCAAGAATGATATATATTGGATCGGCGGGCAAAGTCACTTGCTCCTTCGCGACATTGAGAATTTCCAACACTGCTTTTACAGTTGCGGGCATCACTTTTTTTTCTTGCTTCCAAGTGCCATGCTGAATCGCGGCCAACGTCTCGGGATGGAGACCATCGACGTCTTTTGTTTGATTGATCTGGCTTACAAGCGCATGCCACCAGGTAACGTATTCGTCTGCTCTCTTCCCCGTCACTTCCATCCACCGCCCGCGCGCGGGTTTTTGAATAATAATGCCCGTGACTGTTGAATCTTCGTTCAGCGTTTTAAGCTGAGCAAGAACTTTTCCCAGATCATCACTCATTGAAAAACCGAGACAGTGATACCTAATTCCCACCCGCTCGGCAGCTTCTTTTTTGAGTCGAGTATAAAGTTGACTTCCTTTATCTTCTTCAAACAAAATAGCCGCAATGGCAATTGAGCCTGACAAGATCTGGACACGCTGTTTGAGTGTATCTTCACGTTCCTGGGCAAACTGGTAGCCATCGAAGACAATCATGAGGGTATTGTACGGGAAGTTGGCAAAATTGCCTATCGAAGGAGTATAATACATTCCAACATTTTTAGATTCAGAAATTGCTTCTGGACTCTAGGATGTTAAAAAATGCGGCTTATTGCTCTTTAAAAGATTGCTTTGCTAAAAAAATATGCGCGAAGGCTGCGGAAATAGGAAATAAACACCTGTTTGTTTCTTACTTTCGCTGCCTTCGCACTCTGGAACCGTTTCCAGAGGAGTCTCAATCCTGAGACGACGGAAGGCATAAAAGGAGGCCAAAATGGCCGAGTATGAAGGAATTGCATGTTGGGTAAGATCACGCAAAACGAGAGTGGAGATCCGGCTTAATCGCGGTTCTGACTGGGAATTGAAGGGATCACCTTCGGATTCCCCTCAAAACGGAGATAAAGTTTTGAATTCTCAGATTCAATACTTAAAAATCCTTGAGGCCTATGGCCTTACACAGGAAGCAAAAATATCCCGTTATGAGTTTCTGATCTGCTTCTTCATGCGCATCCTTCGTCTCCATTGGAAACAATGGGGAGTGTTCCAAAACGGCAAAGCAGTTCGACTAGGATAAAAACTAGTCGGTAAGCCGTTTATGGGCCGGGTGGATAAAACCTCCGGCCCTTTTTCGTTTTTCAGGAAATTAATTCGCGCCAGCCAAAACTTTCAACCGCCGCACATTCTCCGCATCAGGACCTTCATCTTTAATGCCGGGAACCTCTAGAATCATTGGCAATTTTTGCACTTCCGGCAATCTCAAAAACGTCTGCAGCTCTGCTGCAGGAATATTCCCATCACCAAGATTCGCGTGACGATCACGACCAGAGTCAAACGGATCTCGTGAGTCGTTGACGTGAATGCATCGCAAGGTTTTCCACAGATCAAACTCAGCAAACCGTTCGCCAACGGTTGCCAAATCATATCCACCCGCAAATCCATGACACGTGTCAAAGCACCAACCGAGTTGATCAGATTTAACTTGATCAATCATCCATTTAATCTCGGCTAAATTCCCACCGATTTTGCCATTTTGGCCTGCGGCGTTTTCTATTAAAAAATGCGATTCGGGCGGACTGGCCGCAATAATTTTCGCGATGAGCGTAACAACTTGCTCGCACACAGCTTCCCAACCACGACCCTGATGACTGCCAACGTGCACAACGACGCCGGACCCGCCCAACTTCGCGTCAAACTGCAAATCAAAGGAAATTGCATTGACGGACTTTTGTTGAAGCTCTGGATTTTCTGACGCTAAATTCACTAAATAAAGAGCGTGAGTAATAATTGGTGAAACAAGCAATTCTTTCTGTTTTGTAGACACTTTGTCCGCATCAATTGCATCTAAATTTGGCCGTTGCCAAACCCGAGGACTTCCCGAAAACACTTGCACACAGTTCGCGCCGATTGCAGCTGCACGCTCAATTGCTTTGTTTACACCCCCTGCGGCGGAGACGTGAGCGCCTAACTTTACATCTGGTAAAGAGTGAGAATGAAGTACATTCATAATGTTACAGTTCTGTGAGTCTTTTCAGTTTCTGGTCAAAAGTAAAAAGTTCAGCTTCGTTATTTTGAGATTGAGCAACAAGGAAACAGTCTACCAAACTCGTATGTGCGCTCCCATATAAAGTGATAGCCGTTAGAAATATTTCTTTTGCTTCAATCGACAAATAAGGTGCTACTAATAATGTTTTCAACATTCCAACAACTTCATTCTTAGAAAATTTATAATACTTTTCTAAAACAAAGTGAAGCTCAAAAACTACGATCTGCGGAACAAAAATTTCTATTTTATTTTTTTCGGCTTGTGTAAGTAGAGCTTCTACCTTATCCGCTTGTACAGGAATGTCGTTTAAAAGAAACCGCAAAAAACAGTTTGTATCAAGAATAATTCTTTTCAAGAGCCTACTCCTTTTCCTTCGTTTGCTAAGTACTCCTCAAAGGCTTTCCTCGTTTCATCGAAAGATGCGCTACGGGATGTTTTTAATGATCCTTTGAGCTTACTGAAGCTCTGAACAGGTTCAATAAAAACACCACCGTTCTTCAAAGATACAAGGGCCTTATTCGTTTTAAAAAACTTCCTTCTTATCTGGATAGGTAAACTAATTTGACCCTGTGAGGTAATAGATACTGTATATGTCATACATTATATATTATCATTTACATTAAATTTGTCAATTTACATTAATTTCCTTTCATTTCAATCAATCACCTCTGGAATAATCACTTCAAAAAGATAAATCGAAAGTATTCCATGGTAATCTTTTACTGTTTTTCCTTCTTGATAAAGAAGATCTTTCAATTTCTTTGTATCGATAAATTTATTTATTTCATCTGAAACAACTAACTCAAACAAAAAGGTTTGCGCATCTAGACCCGTCTCAGGATGACGATTTTTTAACCATTCAACTAATTTTTCTTTTTTATCCTTAATTTGAATGTCCAGGCTGGTGTCGTAAATATAGTGCTTAAATTCACTCTTCAATACCATAGGACTATTACTTGCTCCATACAGTTCGATAACTTCTGCAAATGTTGCTCCTGGACAAATAGTTTTTATAAATGTTTGTACCTCAACCATACAATGATTGAGTCTTGCCAAAACTACTTCTATTTTTTCCACTTTTTTTGCAAGAATGTCTAAATTTTTGGAAAGAATATCTAAACTCGTCTCAAATCGCGTCATTTTCCCCGCCATAAACCAAGTGCAACCAATAATCGAAAAGATGGTCGCTGGAGCAGTAAGGTAGTTGTAGTTGGCTATGAGCCAGCCCTGCCAACTGAGTATTTGAGTATCCATAAACGGATACTATCACTCAAATCTTAAAAGAACATTAAATTCTCTTACCAAATCGGAAACTTCGCACACAACGCTTTCACCTCTTCCCGAATCTCCAGTAAACGCGGATGCGTCGCAATTTCTTTTTTAAAAGCCTTGAGAAAATCTTTCATCTTCGTCTTATCCGTCGGCATCGGCGAATCTTTTACGATCCCAACCACCTCTGCAATCCATTTGCCAATTTGCTTCATTTCTTTTTCCTTCATGCCACGAGTGGTAATCAGCGGCGTGCCAATGCGCACACCAGATGGATAAAACGGCGAACTTTTCTCAGTCGGTACAGTATTTTTGTTACCATACATGCCCGCTACATCCATGGCGTACGCGGTCTGGGCACCCAGAGCAAACCCATGCGAACTCAAATCCAAAACCATCAGATGCGTTTCGGTCCCATCACCAACCAATGTAATCCCCTCCGCCATCAACGACTCAGCCAAAGCCCGTGCGTTTTTACGAATTTGTTGGCCGTATTTTTTAAATTCCGGTGTCGCTGCTTCAGCGGCGGCAATGGCAATTCCTGCAGTGGTGGCGTTATGCGGTCCACCTTGCATTCCGGGAATGACGGCGAGGTCAATTTTTTTGCCGAGATCAGGATCGCGCTTCAACCCACGCTCTGTCACTAAAATCATCGCACCGCGCGGACCACGAAACGTTTTGTGCGTCGTTGACATGATCACGTCAACGTGCGGTACTGGCGACGGGTGCTCACCGGTCAATACAAGGCCAGTAATGTGCGAAATATCAGCAACCAGCCATGCTCCCACTTCATCGGCGATTTTGCGGAACTGTGCGAAGTCGAGGATGAATGGATACGCGGTGGTGCCGACGTAGATTACTTTGGGGTGGTGCGCGAGCGCCAGCGAGCGCACTTCATCGAAGTTGATTCGTGCATGTTCATCTAAACCATACTGAATTGACTTAAAAAACCGACTCGAGAAACTCAACGCCGCTCCATGTGTTAAGTGCCCTCCTGCTGCCAGCTTCATTCCCATCATCACATCTCCTGGATTCATCAATGCAAATTGAATCTCGGAGTTCGCTGGTGAGCCTGAATACGGTTGCACATTCACATACGGCACTTTGAACAATTCTTTTACTCTTTCAACTGCCAAGCGCTCGATTTTATCGATAACTTGATTGCCCTCATAGTAACGTCTTCCCGCAAAACCTTCTGAATATTTATTTGATAAACAAGAATTCAACACGGACGCCACTGCTGGTGACACAATATTTTCCGAAGGAATCAAACCAATTTTGTCTTGTTGGCGTTGTTTTTCTTCTTCAATTAATGAAAAAATACTATCTTGATGATGTTGTGTTGGCACAAGTACTCCTTTTTAAAAACTAAGCAAAAGATATCACAAAAGACGAAAGCTGAAACTAGCAAGCGGTGGAGAAAGTGGAAAGAAATACGAGGCGAGATTTGATCATGAGCTGATGATCTTCCTTCTGCGCTCAAAAATCAAGTTTAAAAAAAACTCCTCACCCACATATAAAAAATCGTTCTATAATCACTCGAAAATGAAGGAGATTGTCAAATGTCTCGTAAAGAAATTTTTTCTGACGATCGTGTAGTCGTTAACCATATTATTGATTATCAGGAAGGTGAACCCCAGAAAGAAGGTAATGAGCGATACTTTGTTTTTGCGACTCACAATCCAAAAAAACTTGCTGAGTACGCTCGTATCCTAGGACCAAGCGTTAAGGTTCTCGGTGTTAATTTAAATATTCCGGAAATTCAAGATACAGATCCCGATAAAGTACTTGAAGCAAAAGCAATTGAGGCGTGGAAAAGAAATGGTTGCCGTCCTGTTATTGTTGAGGATTCTGCGTTACCTATTTCTGCACTCAATGGAATGCCAGGACCATTTGCTGATGCCTTTACAAAGGATCGCGGTCAACGGGAAAAAATTTGTCAGTTACTGAATGCTAGCAATGAAACAGACCGAAGCGCAGCATTTCGAGTTGGTTTTGCCGTTTTCGACGGTTTTCAAGTCCATTCTGTCGTTAAAACGGTAACCGGTCGCATTGCTGAATCTCCCCGTGGCGCGCAACCATTTGGTTTTGATGATATTTTTATTCCCGATGGACAAGATCAAAGCGTTGGCAATCCTCGTACATACGCAGAAATGAAACCTGAAGAGAAAGATGCTCTGTCTCCACGCCGTCTCGCACTAGAAGAACTCTTAGCTTCACCATTTGATTTAGATAAACCAGTCTTCGTACTTCCCGATCCATATCCGTTTCAGATGAATGCTATTCAAGTAGATGAACTTGCTGCAAATCCAACTGCTGTGCAGCATGCTTTCAATTTAGAAGCATTAGCAGGTAACAAACCTAATGCAGACTTTAAAGTTACTGAACTTCCTAATTACCAACGTATTTTTTATGCTGATGGTCAAATCGTTCGCTATGTGACCAATCTCGATACACCTAGTATTGGCTTATTGTTGACGAAGATTGATACTGCACCTGATATCAATGGAGAACCCACTCGTTTGGATACTTATCAAGGTTTCGAAGATCTCCTTTTTTGGCAAATGGGTTTTAAAGAAATTGAAAAAGCCTTAGCTGCTCGCGCCTATGAATTCAGCCTTTTCCATAATGAAGAGATGTATCAATACCTACGCGACATGATGGATGGAAAAATCGTCACGCCAAAACGCAGTAATAGTCGCTCTCGTGTCATCGAAAAATTGATTAAAGCAGAACGCAAAAAAGAAAAAGCAGCAAAAGCAAGAGGTGAAGAATATTACGGTGATGAAAATTGGGAAGTTGAAGCCTCAGCTGCAATACAAGAACTTGGCATCGCCCGTGAATCTGCTGATCGAGAAATGAGTCGCACAAAAGCTGCCCATAAAGGATTAATCATTAACGTTAATGGAACACCTACTTCAATCTTTGCTTTAGGTGGTATGCCACCAGTTACTGGCTGGAAGGATGTCATCACAACTTCAGCGTTGTCATTTACTCGAAGTTGGATTCCTCATAATAGTATTTATGCAGAAAATTATGATCTACAACTCAAGCTTTTCCATGCAGCAGTTGATGACATCAATCAATTAGAAATTCCTAAAGATATTAATGAATTGGTCATAAAACAAATCGGTATCTCTGTTGGTAGCGAAAATCCCGAAAAAGTTGCTGCATTTGCAAAAGAAGCGTATGAGCAAGGTCTGAAAGCCATTCGTATTTATACTACTAATCCAGACCCTCGCACAGTTGAAACAGCTCGTCTCATTCGTCAAGCCTGTCCAGATATTTTTATTTGTGTAGGTCCAATTGTTGACATCAAACAAGCAAAAGCATTGATTCAGTCTGATATTAAAGTAGATCAATTACTTATCGGTCACGGTGGTGGTGAAAACTGCACTTCCCTAGAGGGTGGTGGCGTTGCTAATGCACTAGAGTTGATTTACCTTCTATCTATTGATCCTGCATTTAATGATGTGATGATTGGTTTAGAAGGTGGTACAGGCAATACGATTGCTGCACTTCTAGGAATTGTTGACACTATTTCTTTAAATCGTCGTGGAGTAGCTGGAGGTATCGAAACCGGCGGCCTTTTTGTGCAACACACCAATGGTAACGTTGTGCAACCTTATCACGGAAGCGCAAGCGCAGTAACTCAATGGATTGAAGCCATGATGAATCCGTCACTTACGGGACGCAGAGTCAATCCTGCAGGAGATTTAAAGAATGTCGAAGGAAAACCAAACTACATGGAAAAATCACGTTCAATTCAGAGTATCGTACAAAATTTATGGAATGCTCGGATGTTTGGTGGCCGCGGTCTAGCAGATCAAAATTCCACTTCAATTGCTGATTTGAGGAACTGGATTGCAAAACGTGGTCACACAAATCACCGTGAGGCAACAGCAGCATCAAACGGTATTGCGAAAGAACACCGTCGATTTAAAGGCCACCATTAATTCTTTCAGTTTCAACTGAGTTTCGATACGTGATTATTGGCGCAGGAATTCTAACTTTACCCAAACACAATCCTGTGCGCTTTTGCTTCCCCGACAAACGGAAAATGTAAATTGAACGGGCCTTGAATCACGTACTCTGTAAAAATTTCTCCCTTCGAAAGAGCAAGTATTCTTGTCGACACTGTCTTCCCACCCTTGTCAAGGGTGACTACCTTGGCACCATTGTAAGTCCCGTCTGTCGATCCAGTAATCCTTACTCTGAAACGTCCTGGCCCGACTGCCTCTACTTCGCAATTCATTTGTTGTAAAAGCTTGTGCAGTTCTTCAGGAGGCATATCGACCGCATTGGTAGACTCGATAATTGTCACTTCATACATATATACAGCGCGTGAGTTTTGTTGATATCTTTCTAGATCATCTTTTCCTATGAATTTCGTACCTCCCACAAGAAATCCTCTTTCGGCATTGTGACTAGGGACTCCGATATAAAATATTAAAGAGGGAGGAAAATCACGGTGTTTTTTATCCTGACGAAAAGTGAACTGAACAAACACTTCTCTCTCACTTTCGCGAATAACGTGTACGATTTCTTGCGATCTTTCTATTGGTCGACGTCTCACTGAAACTATATGTCCTGCGACTTCAAATAAACGCTCAATATTCTTTTGCTCATCTTCTGAAGGCTGTTGAGCTCGCCGTTCCGAAGCGAGCAGCTCAAGAAGAGCTTGGTCGCAAGGTCTTCCAGATATGCAGCTGATTGCATTAGCTATTTCTACATTCAGATGCGCACTTGAAACATTATGCATGTCAGTATTTTTATTTGGTAAACCAGCGTGGGAATGTTCTGGAGCTCCTTGCAACACAGGTCCAACAGTTGTCATGATGATCCGATGTACAAATTCTTCATCCATTTGAGAAGAATTGTTTAGTAAGGGCGCAGACTCAATTTCTTCAACATTCGTCATATTCCTACTCCCACTCCATTGTGGCAGGTGGTTTTGTAGTTATATCAAACACAACGCGCGAGACATCAGTGACTTCGTTGACGATGCGGCTCGAGATGCGTTGCAAAACATCGTACGGCAGTTGTGCCCAGTGCGAGGTCATGACATCTTTGGATTCGTAGGCCCGCACCGCCACCACTTCAGCAAATGCGCGCTCGTCACCTTTTACAGCAGTACTATACGCACCAGACATTACTGCGAAGCATTGAAATACTTTCTCATACAGGCCAGCGCGTTTGACTTCTTCAACGACGATGGTGTCGGCCTTAATGACTTGCGCAAGCCTCTTCTCCGTCACTTCACCACGAATGCGAATTGCATACCCAGGACCAGGAACTGGCTGTTGCATCACAACATCTTCCGGTAATCCAAGTAGACGGCCTAATTCACGCACTTCATCTTTGTAGTACGTGCGCAACGGTTCAATTAATTGAAACTGCAAATCCGCCGGCAAACC
>PJMF01000022.1 GCA_003173865.1 Minisyncoccota bacterium | reverse complement strand
AACTTTCCTTTGAGGAGGCGAGCCGAGAGCTCGCGCATGGCATTGGTTCTGCCGGTAATGGTCCCAAGAGCTTCTATTTGTTCAGGAGAGTACTCACTGAGCATCCTGCGTAATTGAAATTGAAACTCACCTTCGAGTTGGCCAAAAACCGGAGCAAGCCCAAAGTTTGCCGCATTCAGTTTGAGCTGATCAATCGGCACCCAGCCATCGCTGCCGGTGTAACTCATGAATAATTGGGGCAAGACTACTGCAGTGAGAAGACTGGCTTGATCTCTCAGAAGTTTTTCAGAATCTTCTAATTTCTTAAACACTTCTTCAGGAGTTTCTTTTTGAGTAATGTTGGCATCACCGCCTTCACCACCATCTTCGGCCGAGACAGCAAAGTTCCGAGGTTTGGGTTTGTTTTTAATGTAGTGATCGATCGCAACAAAAACTTCAGCTAAGAATTGAATTGGCTGAGTATCAAAAGAGGTTGGATCATCCGAATTAGTGATGGGAACGACAAAAATTTGCCGATTTGAAGGAAGTTCTATTTGGCGTTTGGTTTTACTGTTTTGTGAGTAAAGAAGTTGAGTCCACGTGTTGAGAAACGTACGCAGTGGAGCACACGAAAGTGGGGGATCATCTGATTTGAGAATGACGCCTTCAAATGGTGGCAACTTGCCTTCAACTGGTCGCCGATTAAGGAATTTCTGGACTGCTTTATCAAAGCCTTCGATGCTTTGATTCCCAAATACAGCATCGCGGACGACTGTCCAGTTATGCAGCGCTTCGTTTTCTTCATTTTCTTGTTCAGGTGTTTTATCTTTTTCGAGCCAAGCTGGCAGAGTTTTAGCAAGTTCGATCTTCTTTTCTTCAGTACTCGTGGTTGTGGGGCCATAGAGTTTATCGATGATTTCGAGAAGTTCTCTCACTGTTTCTTTGACCGTTTGATAAACAGTGGGCTGAACGCGTCGTTCGCGAATTAACTTAATGAGAACTCGATAGTCTTCATTTTCTTTTTCGAGTATTTGTAGTTTTTCGCGCTCATCTTCGCGAGTATCTAAAAGTTGTACGATGCTTTGGCACAGCTGAACAACGTGCTCTCGGGAAAGATACCATTGATTCGCGCGAGTTCGACGCGGAAAGTGTTCGGTAGTTGGATCAACTAAGAAAAATTCTTCACGACCTGGAATGAACTCACTTTTGAAAAAATTCGGATCGATTTTGGCGTCAATATTAATGACGCCCTCGTATTGCAAACCCTTCAGCACTTGTTCAAGAAGCGTGTGTAGCTGTGCTGGCGAAATATCTTGAAAAACACTACAAATCACCGCGAGATTCACAGTGGGTTCGGGCGCAACACGAGTCGTATCAACCATGATTCAAAATTATACGCTGAGCGAGGAGCGTGAGAAAAGGTGTGCGTTTAGGCTGCGATCTGTAATTCACTTGTTGGTGTGTAACCAGTTGATTGTTTTGCTACTATGGAAAGAGTTCTAGCAGTTTTCTCAGTTACACCATCAAACAATGAATTCACTCGTCTTACCATTTCAATCAGATGATTTTTTTCATCATTCAACTCTTTGAATTTGTCACTAAATTCAGGTGTGACTTCTGTTAATAATGGATTAACAGACGCACCATACTCAGCCGCTACGGTTGCTGATCTAAAAAAAGCTGCTTGGAGTGTAGCTCTTTTTATTTCAATTTCAGCAAGTTTTTTCTCTATCAGTGTTTCAATCTCTCTTCGGAGTAGTATCTGACTTTCCTTTAATCTGACTTCGCCTTTTGCGGCAGCTTCTTGTGCCAAAGCTCGAGCCCTTGCTTCCATTCCAGCAAGGTCCTCGAATGTATCCCAAGTAGCGAGATCAACCGATCCGTCAGGTCTCTCGGAAAGACCAAAACGATTTCGTAGCACAAGACTTGCTGTCTGTTCTTCAACATGCGGCGTTACTTCTCCTATGACTTGATTTAAAACACTAGAAACACCCGATTCGACAACGAATGCGCGTATCTGTTGACCTACTTCACCTGCTCCCTGATATGACATGTCTACAACTATTGAAGACATCCAGGCTTCATTTGTGTCTTGATTCCATTCAGGGGCTAACTTAGTAGCTTCTCCATAAAATCTTTGCCTTGTTTCAACTGCAGAATGTTGCATAAAAACCTCCACTCTCTTGTGAGAGAAAAAAATATTTATATTTCGCTGTGGGAAAAAACAAAAAGCTCCCTTTGAGGGAGCATCGATGTGCTGAATTAGTTTTTCACTAACAGTTGGTACCCGATGCTCGTCAAGATTTCTTTTTGCTGAAGATCGGACTTGGTCTATTTCATGATAGACGATCACCGTTGCGGCACAGTCGCAGAGTTTCACTGCGTTCCACAGCACTCGAATCCATCGTACTCCCATTGCGAACAAAAGCAATATGTGTGTATAGTGGGGGAATGACGGACTTAGAAACATCGGGAGCAGCGCTACAGCCAGATCTTCAAGAGGGTGAAGTTGACCAGGGTACAGGCACAACTGCGGCGATTGAAGAGGCTGAAGAAAAGAAAAAAGGCGAGCGGGCACAAAAAAGCAATTCCACAGTCAAAGAACAAACACCTGAAGAGTTTCAACAAATTCAAGATGAGATTATGGCGCAGCTGGATGCTGAGGCAAAAGGTGTTCCAATTGAAGATTCAGATTCTAGTGAACAGACAGAAGCCGATCAAAAAAAAGCCGTAAAAGTAAACCAAAAAATTGAAGATACATTAAAAATGAATTTTGCCAATGATGTTAGGAAACGTGTGCATGCCGCTTTTGAAAATCAGGCAAATGCAACTACTTGCGCGAATTTATCTGGTGAGGATCAAACGAGATGTGTAATTAATTACTTGATTGATCATAAAACTCAAATAGAAGACTCAATTGAGAAGGTGATGACAGAACAACTTCCTAAAAAGGTTGAAGCAATAAAAGAAAAAAAACCAGATGCTGCCTTTGCCGAAATTATAGGTGAAGAAGAAGGAACTCCAGAATTCGAAGAGAAAAAGAAAGCATTTTTAGAGAGTTTGGTGCAAGATGGATATGCTTTTTTAGTTACTGGTTTAGAAAAAGCTGGCTCGATGGGATTTGCAAGTAGTAGTTGGGATGAGTTAATGGCATTTCTGTTAAATCCAGGACAGTCTCGTGCTTTTGGCATCTCAGCAGCTTTAGAGAGTGGTGAGGGGAATGATAAACATAAAAAAACTTGGGAAAGTCATTTTAAATACAAATTAAAAAATCCCGCAGAGTTTTTAAAAGTTCTAAATCAAGCATATGATAAGCCTAATGGTTTAAAGACCTTAGGTTTTCACAAAAATGATTTAGAGTGGTCTCAAGCCATAAGTGAGTCTAGTCCAAGTTCAGAAAGTATGAATAAAGTTATGAAAAGCTTTTTGAAAGATTTACTCGATGGAACAACTGCGACTGTAAACGAGCGCTGGCACAAGGTAAATCCTGTGCTCGCTAAGTATTTTTATCCAAGTGAGGATGTTTTATTGGGAGAGGACGTTTTGCGTAAATTCTATGCAATGAGCCGCAGTGACGTCGAGTTTAGAAACAACTTTCCAACCCAGTCTAAAGATACCACTAAATCTCAACAATCAAGTCCGTCAGCGTCTCCGACGGCTGCGTAAATATCACTCCTGTGCTTTTGTATAATATACGGGTTGTTCTTCTTGAGAAAAATAGAATATAATTCTATTCATTATACTTTGGGGTTTTTATGTCCGATGAAACAATGAAATCAAGTCCAATTGCAGTCGCAATTACTGAGTCTAAACGATTACTGGATCTTTATGATCTCGGTCAAGTTCCAAGTGATATTCAAGAAAAAAGAAAATTTTTAGTTGAGCTAAGACAAATTCAAGAAGTTTTAAATAAAAGTAGCGAAAATGAAGCTTCATATCAAAGTTTGTTGTTGACGAACGCAATTGATGAATTGGAGAAACAAATACCAGCAGAATCAACAACTCCACAGCTCGCAGATACATCTGATACTTCTTGGTTAGATGATGCGTTTAATAAATTGAACGCTAGTGAAGTAACAGCACAAGCTCCGCCACAGGCGAATTCTCGAACAGAGATTTCTCCAGCTGCAACCACATCTGTAGCTGGATCGAGTGATGATTTTAAAGATATCCGCCCTTCTAATACGTCAATAGACCACTGGAAACTCACAAGGCAAATGATGGAGAGTAGTAAGGGATTAAATACAGCCCTAGCTGCTCCAAGTGCAAGAACAGAATCTCTGACTGCGACTCAAGCAGCTGAACTGAGGCAACTGATAGCGACGCAAAATCAACAAATTCAAGAATTGCGTGAGCTCGTCGAGACTTTACGGAAAGAAAAAAATTCTGCTCAATCTCCTGAAGGTCAAGTTACAGTAGCTCCGCCTCCTCAGGAGAGTCCTGAACTCCCTCCAAAACCAACTGAACCTCAAAAGCCTGCAGAACCAACAGAGCCTCCAACTCCTAATCCGGGGAATGTGCTATCCCCTCCACATACTGAACTTTCAGTGGTAACTCCTGCTATTAAACCAGGCGAACCTGTGCAGCAAGTTGATGCGGCTGACCAACAAGCTTCAACAGCATCTCATACAACACAATCAGGAGATGAAAGTATTCCAGAATGGCTGAGACAGCTTGCAATAGAAGCAGCAACTGGGACTAATAATTTAGGGGATTTTGGAGATGACGATGACGAAGATGATGGTGAATCTGAAACAGATGCCTCTACAGTGCCGGAACCTCCTAAATATATACCTCCAGATCCTAATTTTAATGGGATGGATGATGCAGATGAAGATGAAGAAGAAGATGAAGACAACGACAAACATGTTTCGGGTTTTTTAAGGAAACCTGAACAAATAAGTAATCAACCTAACGTACCGATATTTACTGATCCACAACCTCGATCGCCTTTTGCTCCTTCTGCAAAAAAGCCTGATGAGGTGGAAAGTAAGCCAACAATTCCCCAATATACTAAACCACAAAAAAAAGGGATTCGTTTTCCTGGTATAGGTTCAATATTTGGAGGTTTGGGTAAACAAAAGCCTGATAAGCCTAGTGTCGACAAATTACCTAATAAAACTCCTGATGAAGATGATGATTTAAACGATAATGAAGATCCTTTTGCGCTTCCGACCAAAAATCAGCAACTAGAAAGAAGAACAATATTTAAGGATGGCCTGTATAGAAACATTGATAGTAGTAGGGAAGAGTTTTCTCATATCATTAGTGAGCAGATAAAGGCAATTCAAGATGAAAGATTGACCACCGTTGGATTCGACACAGATACCGAAACAAGAACTACTTTGCTACAGCTTAAACCTCTAATGATTTTAAATCCCTTTAAAGTTGAGTTAACTCAGGAGGCTTCCAAGAATTGGAGTGAAAATAGAGAGATCCTTCTCGGCAAGAGAGATTCCCGGGGACAGCCACAGAAATATATTAAAAATTTATTACTAGAACTCAAGTTCGGCAACGGGCTTTATAAAGAACATTATCCTGAGTTGCAAACAGACTTAGAAGCTATTGCAGGTCGGAATGTTATAAGAAACTTTTTAAGCAACTAGTCGGCTAATGTATGGCAACTACACAAGAAGCAGAACGAGCTGGTCAAGATGTTTTCGACCGATTGTTAAGTAACTCTGAGAAAAGAATGTTCCGAGGTGGTGTTGCGCAGCTCGAAAGCTTAGCAAATAGTCTCCTTCCTAATCCTGAAATCTCTCAAGCAGACTTCAATCGATTGGGCCAAATGATTATCGATATTGCTCAACTTGGCCCAAGTTTATTGGGAAAAGCACTAGATGCAAATTCCCGTGAGTCAATGCTTTTTTATCTCCGTGAACAGATCAAGAAAGCAATAGAGCCATTACTTAATGCAAACAAAATGGTGCAAAATCCGACAGCAAATGTGCGGCAAATTCCTCTGCGTGTGTTGGCTCCTCATCGTTACTTTGAAGAGCGTGTGCGCGCAAGTTCTTCACGAACATTCGAGCAGTACATGGTTCTGTCCAATAGTGATGCGGCGCGAAAGTCAGACCTCTTTCATCGAGATGCGGAAAGTTTCCATGAAGCTGGATATGATCGAGCAGCTCCTACCTCAGTAACCTTAACTGATGCTGAAGTAAGAGGTTTGAAAAAACTTGTTACCAGAGGAAATTGGATTAATCCTGATATTCTCACCAGAGCACTCCAAAGAATAAGTTACTATCAAGGGAATCCACCTGTTTCTTTGCCCGAACAGCTAGGAATTATGTTCCAAGAGCTGCAGGAAAGACTAGATTTGGAAGATTTTAGAAGTAACTATGTGCGTAAAAAATATGGAGGGATTACTGAAGCTCGTGCTAACGAAATTCGTAGAGCAGTTGCTCAAATTGTGGAGTTAAATAACAAACTTATTCAACGCCATGAGACATATGCTCAAGATAAGGACTATGCAGATCCTATTTTTGAAGGATGGAAAGACTCGATTGAGAGTATGAGAGTCAATGGTGTTCGTTTAGATACGTATCTTCAACAAATTCAAGGAAGAATTGAACCACCAGAATCAGAAACCTATGTTGATGGATATGATAAAGATGGGAGGCCAATACATCGAAGAAGATATAAAACTGATAAAGAGGGTAGGATTATTCGTCGAACAAACTTAACTGCAGCAGAGTTTGAACAACTTGGATTACTCCTCATGGATCTCGATCAAAAAAGACGTAATGTCGATAACGGCGGAATTGTTTATGCCGATGATCAAGGTGATGGATATAACGAAGAATTGAAGGGGAAACAACGTATTTTCTTAGATGATCTGATGAGTGAGATCAGAGGTATTCGCTCAGCAATTGCAACGAATGTTGATGTTTCAGGGAAAAATGCATCTACAGATGTAGAAGGTCGGCCGGGTCCAGATGCTACGGTGGCCGATTGGAGAAAGTTTTATCGCGGATTTGAAGCTCCTGAACATGCTGATTTTCTAAAGCAAGAAATGAAAGAAGTAGTTGAAGGTATGCTTGCCGCAGGAAAGCGTTCCACGACATTTAATGGTGAGCCAAACACAATTTATTATCGTTATGAAGGTTTAAATGGTATTTTTGGTGAAATCGCTGGAAATAACTTAATTACAGATGCGGCCTTTAAAGAACAATGCAAATATTTTTCTAAGTACATGAGATGCCGAAGGTTGCTCTATGACATGGACTTGGTGCATGCACAATCAAGGTCCATGACGTGTAACGTGGATGGCTTGGGTCCTGAGGCAGGCATGGGATTTAAGCAGGATATTATAGATTTCTTTGTAGATGAAGTTGATCCCAATGATCCAGAAGTTGGGTTTAAAGATTCAGATAAAGTAATGGAAGCGTTTGCCATCATGCAAGAACTTATTAATGAAGATGATGAGTTCTTTAGAAATCCTGCGAATGGTAAAAAAGAACGAGTAGTAGATCCACGGGATGGTCACCTTAAAGGTGAATTTAAAGGAACCAACTTCAAAGAAGATGGAGGTAGTCAAGCAAAAATCCAGGAAACCGTCAAAAAGAGAATGGGATCAAATCCAGATAACGAGGAAGCAATAGGAATTGCTTTCTCGATTGCTTCAATTGTGGCTATTCGGGTGCATTACTTTGAATATTTATATATGTTAGGAGCGTCACCTCAAGGAAAAGTAGGTGAGTGGGTTAAACTGATTAAAGAAGGGAATCCCTTCGCGGGGCAACTCTATAATGCGTATAAACGGCTTCAAGCTATTCCTTTGATGGAAGCTTTAGCTTTGACTAAGGACTGGTGGAATGAGCGAAAAAGTAGATCTGATACAGATCGAGATAAAGTATTACGCCGAGCTGCAACAGGAGTAGTCGGTAAACGTTTTTCTTTACAGCGGTTGCTCTTATTAGGGGGTCAGGTTCATGAACTTCTGACAGGACATTCTCATCGCGTCAATCTTGATGTTGGGGCTCTGCAAAAGAGAAAAGACGATGATGATAAGGGTTTCTATGTCGATGTTCCAGTGAGAGCTAGAAACATAGAGAAATCGGAATTTGGCACATTACAACAGTTGCGAACTATAGCCACATTACGTAAACGTTACGCGCTTCCGAGTTATGGGCCTCAGGACGATCCAAACCGGGAACTGAGAAATCCATATCCAGACTTTCTGGAGTTTATGATTATTAGGAGGGCTGAACGAAAAGATTCACGACGGACTATTGAAGACTGGATTGAAGGACGAGGCCGATTCGTAGCATTTAATGAAACGGCTTTGGGACCAGTAGCTTCTGCGAAGGATTACACAAAAGGATTTAGTAATGGAAATGACTTCCGTCAAGCTCTAGTTGGAGAAGGTGGTTTAGCTGATCTATTAAATATTAGAATTTCGCAATTAAAAGCACTGAACGAGTTAGTTGATTGGAACTACGTGGGAGCTGTCACATTGGCTTACATAGATAAAATGTTTCGAGCCTATGCCCAATTTGACGAAGAAGGTGGGGCAAATGAGTTATACAAATTAACTCGATCGATCATAGAAGAATCTGTGGGATTGAAATCCGCAGGAGATATTCTTTTAGAAGGTGACAGTGGCCTCAAATTGCTTAGTGTTTGTGTTCCTAATCCATATAATCCAGATGCGTACGTTAATGATGGAACGGGAATTGGGAAATTTGTACTTGATCGTAATAATCCTCTGAACTGGAATGCAGCTCATACAGTCTTTAATCCCCTTCATCTGCCCACAAGTTATCGACAAGTTAAATTGAAAGACTATCTTTTAAATAGTATTCAGTTAACACCTCTCCATCCAGCTCAAGCAGAGAGAAGAAGACCAAATATGCAAGGGCCATATTTATCGGACAACAAAGAAAATAAGTATCCGATGGGAAAAGTTATTAGTGGGAAGGCCATTCAAGTAGCTCGTTATGCCTTGTATCGAATGCGTAACAAAACATTTCATAAAACTACGGCCCCACTGGGTCAAGCTGCTGCAAAACAAAAGGAAAGTGTAGACGACACGAAGAAATAATAAGAAATAATAGCCAAAATATTTAGCTACTATCACCGTACTTACGGTTACCGCTCTTGCGTTTCTCTCTGAGTTTTGTAAATAAGCGTGGATCCTTCATCCAGTCAGATAAGTACTGACCTGAACGCAAACCACCTCTACGAGCACCTTTAAATGGATCTCCAGTCCCACCCCATAAAGGAGCAACAATTGACTTGCCTAAACCGAGTGTTCCACCAACTAACGCTCCAGCTCCAGTGCCAAGTCCAATAACACCTTTCTGTGCAGCATTCTGTCCACTAATCCCATAATTTGCCAAGTTTGTAAACCCAAGCCCTGGAATCAACTCTCCACCCTTCCAGCCCGCTCCGAGTGAGGTCATGAAGCTATTCCCAAATTGATCAAAGATGCTCGCACCGCCGCCGAGTTTTTTCTTCATTTCGGTAATTAAGTCAGTCATTAAGAAAATTGCACCGATGCCGACGATAAACTTAAATAAATCACCAGTTGCACCTGGAAAGCCCACATACGGAGCGACGAATCCGCCAGCGCCCTGAGAAGGCAAGTTCGTAATCTGATCAAAAATAATGAGCAAAATAAGTACGAGCGGAAAAACAGCGAGATTCGCAATCAATACTTTAATCCAGCCAGCAAATGCGTTTTGACCAGGAATTGCACCGACCATGAGTGTGAGTGGCGCGAGGGCGATCGTTAAAATAATCGTTACGTACGTTTTGAGTAACTCAATAAAAATTTGAAACATCTTAATCAAAATTGCAATTGCAACGACGACGCCAACTGCTAACCCGCCGACAGTTGCAAGGCCCAATGTATCCCCACCTATAACGGACTGAATATACGTTTTCGTAATATCAGCCGCTGAACCAGCGGCACCGCCACCATCTGTGAGCCTATTTGCTCCTCCCCAAATCAAATCCGGCGCAAGTTGGAAAAAATTAATATTAAAGTTAATGTGTTTGCTCGCTCCAAACAAACCAATGATTAAGTACATCGACAAATACATCGCGTCGATAAGTAAGCCGGCAATTGCGTACGAAAAAGTCACTGCGATCAACGAAATAATCACACTTGGCAACGCCTGCTGCACCGTTACAGCTGTCTGGCCGCCAATTTTTTGGCGAAACATAATCATGAAGCCAATACCTAAAAATATAATTACGTAGAGACTATATGCAAGATTACGGAAAATTTTCCAGCCAGTTAAGATCGGATCAAGTGAAGCAAATCCTAAACCTTGAGCGTACGCTGGCTCAGCAAAGCCAAACCCCGCAGATCGTGCGAGATCGGCAACGTATGTCCTCATCGACGCAGGTTGATTGCCGTAGAAAAAGGCAATGCCATTGGAAATGCCTTCCATAGCGGAAGTGTGGCCGGGTAAAGAAGCACTTAACTGTTTATCTGGAATGATCGAGTAGAAGATCCAGCCTCCAATACCATTGCTGTCATTCGTGACCCAGTCATTTAAGTTTGCTTGGCCTTGACTTTGAGCTGAGATGACGTCGCTTTTGTACTTCGTCAGTTCATTGACAATTGAGATTGCCTGCGTGCGCGGAACTTCCAAACTAAAAAAGAACACAAATAAAAACGACAAAAAGAAGAGAACTTTTTTCACAAAAATCATTTTATCGATATTTAATCTGCTGGGGAAGTAGGAGAGCAGCATGTATTTATGGCTCGCTTTTCATATGTACAAGTATGATTGCTTTGGTATATAGTACGACCACATGCTTACTACGGAAAACATTCAGTTAGTAAAAGAGTATGTGGATAGTGCCCAAACTATTCTGGTCATTTTTCCTTCGAATCCTAAAGTTGATGTTCTCGCAAGTGCGACAGCCCTCTACCTTGGTTTACTCGAGTTAAAAAAAGATGTGACAGTGCTGTCACCGGAGACAGTAAAGCAACCGGTGGATTTTTTAAGTGGGCTTGAAAAAGTAAGCACTCAACTAGGAAACCATAATCTGCAAGTCAGTTTTGAGTATGAAGAAGATATGGTTGATAAAGTAAGTTATCACATTGATGAGGAAGAACACAAATTTCATTTAGTGATTCAACCAAAAAAAAATGCTCAGCCACTTAAGAGTGACACAGTGACCTTTAGTTATACTGGGGCAGCTGCAGACTTAATTCTTTTTGTTGGGGTCAAAAACTACGACGAACTGGCCGATTTATCTCTCGGCTACGAGACGTTTCTTCAAGAAACACAATCTGTCAGTATTCACTGGACCGAAACCGAAGTCGGCACAGTGAAGTTAAATACCTCTGGCTCAGCATCTGTTTCTGAGTCAATGGCTTTTTTGCTTCAAGAGTTGGCAGTGCCCATGACGAGTGATGTCGCCACGAATTTGTTGGCTGGGATAGAAGATGCGACGGAAAGTTTCCGTTCGCTTTCCTCAACGGCAAATACATTTGAGATCGTCGCGCAGTTACTCCGTTTAGGTGCACGCAGAGTGCGCCGCAAAGTTACAGAGCTAGTCCCTCCTCCAGCTCCATCTCCTGAAGTGCATGTGCTGAGTAAAACAAAAACGAGCTCGATAAACTCCACAAACTCAACAAATGGTTTTGCAGCGGCCCTCAAACCCAAGAAAAAGATTGTTCAACCAGGTCCGAGTGAGATGCGACTGGCCTAGCTCCTCAGAGCCTATCCGAAAAACTACAAACTGTTCGTTTGATTTCGCGTATCTACTGGCGTCGTTTGAGTGGGTGATGTGCTTTGTGCTGGAGGTTGTCCCCCTTGTTGTGTCGCTTTCGCCGCAGCACTCATTGGTTCTGTACAGTCGGGAATTGTGGACGTTGTTCCGTTTGCATTCTTTTTATAGTTCGCGTACGCACTTGTTTGTAACTGTTCAATTTCTTGATTCAGCGGCAGATAGTAACATCCATTCGTATATCCATAGTGCCAAAGCGCTTGATTTGAATCAAGATTATATTGATCAGGATCAGTGAACTTCTTGAGCGTGTTGATCATACAATTTAATTTAGCCGGAATAGTTTCATATGTAACGCGTAATGAACTTGCATCTCCTTGCACGTATGTACTCGCTATTCCACAACCAAAAAATGGTCCAGTGCCATCAGCAGTGTCTGTTTTGAGACCACCACTTTCGTTAAAAGCAATCCCAATCGCAAGGTATGGATTAATATTATTTTCCACTGCTTTGTCAATGATATCTGCATAACACCGACTACTTCCCAAACCACAGTCGGTGTAGAGATACTGTTTTCCACCTGGTTTGTAGTCATTAAATGCCCAACAGGCTTGCGCAATTGGTTTATCAAGTTGTTTTTTAAGAAACTCTCCGTCTGCAAGTGCTTGATCATGACTTTCGCGGACCTGAATACAAGTAGAGCTTTTGTCACCTGTTTCTGAAAAAGTCTGATTGGGATCGATCGAGCCGTCGACAACACTGCTATAGTTACCAGAACTTTTACTCGGAGTATTCGAGCCAGGATTGGTGTCAGTGTTCCCACAGTTATGCAAAAACCAATTTTCTGTGGCGTAGTTCCCTTTGCAATTGAGCGTAGTAATGTGAGCCGCTTCGTTGGGAAGCGTCACTAACAATGTCACTAAGCGAGTCGGCAAACTTGCAACTCTTCCGGCAAAGTCCCAAAAAAGTGATTGACGATCAGTTCCTTTAAAATCAAACTCAGCACTCACAGTCACCGGCTGTGGAGTTGAGGCTGGCGTCTGATTGGAGTTCACTGTTTCTGTGCCCGTGCGGGTGGTCTGTCCATTGTTTAAGTTTTCATTTAAGTCGCCTTGCATCGCTGGACTGAAGTCACCGGTATTTAAAAATGCTTTTGCTTTACTGCCTTTTTGTTGATCGAGTGTTAAAAAGTTGTAAAAACTTTGCTGAGCATAATCTAAGTTGTATTGATGCGGGGAGACGAAGTAAAACTGCGTGTGATTCTCGTCACCAATATCACCTAAACTGCCAGTGGTTGGTTTCATATCGAGAGAAACCTGCATCTCGGTGTTTAATGTTTTTTGTTTGATATAAATGCCTGTTTGATCTTTAGCTTCTAGAAAGGCTCCGATTTTTTTGACTTTTTCGACAATTTTGTCTTTTCCTAATTTGTCATAAAAATCTTTCAGAGTTGTGTCGCAGGTAACGCCATTCGCGTTAATGAATTGAATTAATGCCTCGGGGAGGAAATTGGGATTGCTCAGCGAGTGCTTACAATCGACGAGAGTTGATCCGACTCTACAGTACATGTTTTCCGGATCGAGTGGTGGAATAACAGATTTTCCGTAAAGCGTGCCATGTTGTCTGATTTCTTCGCGGCGTTGTTGCTCTTTTTTCCGGAAACTTGCTTGGGCATCACTGGAGTTAATTGCGTCAACAGTTGCAAGCAAAGGATCACGGTAGCCATTTCGTTGATTATTGATTTGATCGGCACTATGTTTTTCACCCGGTTCTACAAAGTCTGAGCCAAATGCTGGCACTTTCACTTCCATGTAATCAACAACAGCAAATCTTTGAGCATCTTTTTGTTTGGGGCTATAAAAAGCTGGGTTTTTCTTTTCATCTGTGCCGTTAAACTGCGTCACAGCAACAATAAACGCTGGCCGGTATGCCACATCCATTGCTGGATTGACCGATAGGATTTCGGACTTTAGTGTTTGGCCTGTGGCATCGCTGACATCGGGATGCATCAGTCCAACTCCATTCGTATCATCCACACATTTTTTTCCAGAAGATTGAATTTTATTGAGCAAAGCAATGTGAGTGTCTGTATATCCAGGAATTTGGCTATCCAATGCGCACGGGGCATTTTCCTCCCCTTCGATACGATTATTCGTGCACAGTTCGTTGACTGCTATTAATTTGTCGACGATCATTTGGCATTGCTGTTCAAGTGTTTTCAGTTTGTAGAGAGGAGACTGTTTGAGGTTAAAGTCACTGAGAGAAGCTGGATTACTTGAATTAATGGGAGCAGATCTGGCTGAGGGTTGGTCAGTTACTCTCGTACTGAGATAGGCTTCTAAAGAATCGAAACGCGAGGTGTCTGATGATTGTGCATTAGGCGTGCAACTCTGTCCAGATCCTGAGTTGGATCCCGACGCTGAACTATTTGCAGATTTAATCGTCATGTTGACTGAGACATTCGCATTGTTTCCATTCAACGAACTTGTTCCTTGACAAAGTTGTGTGGAAGTGTCTCCATCGAGCATGACAAAGTGACCGGGGTTTATTCCGAGTTGCTGCAACATAGTATCTGCAACCATCTTAGGCGTTGCGTACTTAAAAACGACGACGTAGAGATTATTTCCTGAAATACCGATTGCAGTTCGAGGAGTTAGTCCTCTGTAGCCGGTGAAAGAATTTTTCGTTCCTTGTGGGTCATTGAAATCATTATAATATACCCCAGTGACAACAAAACTCGCATTCGTTAAATCTGGAGGGCCAACGATATCGGTTGAGTCTGTGTAGTTAGCAACGCAATTTCCGTTACTATCTTTATTATCATTATTATCTGACTTCTCGGGATTAATACATTGAGTTATCCCGGTCCAATCATAAATTTTTGCATTTCCATCTTTATCCACTACTAAAGACATCGGTCCGGCAGCAAGATTCGGTGGAACATTTTTGATATTTCCTCCAGAACCAAATGGGCCGAGCGGTGAACTAGGTCCATTGCCAAAATTGGCATTGATCGAGAAATCATTAGAGCCGGCGCCGACAGATCCTGCAAAGGTGCACGTGTTTTGCCCACCAGAAGGGACATTGGCTGTGACGAATAAATTTTTTGGATCCGTAGGAGCTTTAATGATCCAGCCACCTTGGTTGCTCGTAAAAGTCTCAGCCGTTAGTGGAGAAGAGCTTGAGTTTCCAGTTGAGCTTGATCCTAAACCGTTCTTGCAAGTATTTGTTGTTGGTGTTGTTTTTGTGTTGGCAGAATTCGCAGAATCAATCCGCGCCTCGACTTTTTTTTCATCACGAAAAAGACCAAAGAGTTTGCCTTGTGCGTTCATCGTTAAGCCGCCAGTTAAGTTCCAGTTGTTACACCCGCCTGCGACTTTGTCACATTTTTCCTTATTACTTGTGACAAGTGTGTAGGCTGCTTTTGGCAAACATGAGACTGAGTACTCGTCATAAAAATTATTCAGAATTTTTGTTGAAGACTTGCGCTGAATGTTGTACTCGAAGTAGCTGGTATTCTGGCTTTTCGGTGTTGACTTTAAGTTGCAAACATCAGTCTTTGCTGTCCAGTTAGCTGGTTGATTAGTAGGATCGGAAAAATCAAGTTTATTATAAAAACCACACAGACCATATCCTTTGCAGTAGACGTAGACTTCGTTGACACCAGCTCCAGCCACGTTTACAAAGACAGCAATCTGAAGTGGATTGTTAGCTTCATCTGTTTTTTTGTTATTACACATTGCTGGTCCTTGAAAAATAAGTTGCTTGGTAACGCTAGTGGGAATACCTGATTGACCAGGGACATTACATTGCCGATTATCAACATTCATGAGTGGGTTTGTTTCGATTTCTGGTAGTTTTTGATATGCCTTAATAAATTGATTACTTACAATCTTTTCACCACAACTCATAGAAGAATTAGCGATCTTCCCCCCCCAACTCCCATCTTCAGTATTAAAGACTCTGTAAAATGCCTCATTTTTAGTGTTCTCACAGTAAAAGGGTGGTGGTGCCCAAATAGTATCTTGCAAAAAGTTGATAACACTGCCATTCACTTGGTATAGAAAGTGAATATCGCCAGATTCTTGTTTGAACGTATTGTCATTGACCCAGACCACTTGGTTGGAAACATTTTGGGCTACGCCGTCTATTGTGGCTGTACTTTCAATCGAAGGGCATTGCTTACCGTCACATTTTGGAGCTATGTAGTTAACAACATCAATATTTGTTTTTTCAGTACAGGCTGGGACAGGTTGACTACCATCACTGGTTACTGTATTTGTCGCTGGGGCTGCAGGTGCACTTTGCGCACGCAAGTACTTTGGGAAAATAACTTTTCCTAGTAGCAAAACCACTAGTACTAAAGACAAAGAAAACCACACCCAACGTTGTCGACGGAAAAATACCATGCAACAAGTATAGCCTATTTGAGACCCTGATTTGAGTCGGGGATATGAAAATTAAGAATTTTGTCCACACCAGTGAAGTTCGCAATTAAGTTGAGAATAATATATGCCGAAAGTGCCAACACTAAACCAGCAACAGCGAAGGTAAGGGTCTTACGACCTCCCTCAGTGCCTTTGGCTTGTCCTCCAGAAAGCAGAAAAGTAAACGCGCCAACGATAATCATTACAAATCCAATCAAGCCAATCCCCGAAACGGCAATCCCAAGAATGTTGGCAAGTAAGCACTGCAAACCTTGAATAGTAGCGACGTCTGATGCGTTACCTGTTCCGACACAAACACTGCCTGCACCAGTCCAGATATTCGTGACTTGTGCTTCCACCGGCGAGTGCATTCCGGTCACAAACACACATGCGGCAAAGAAAATACTAAAGATGGAGATATGAGTGAAAATTTTTTTCATTTTCATTGAGAAATCATTATAGTCACAAAATATTTACTTTACCAAGTTTTGCTCACGAAGCGGAGTGGTGCTTGGTGAAGCTATCTGAGCTGAGGAGGAAGCCACATTGGGATTACGAATAGTACCAACATTCCGCAGCGCGTCATTCAAGTCCTTGAAGCCAATAAATCGTAAAATCAATAAGAAAGCAGCATATGAAGAGGCTACAATAATCAAACCGACCACAGCCGAAATAATTTTATTGCGCGCAGCCTCAGTTTTGGTTTTATCTCCACCAGAAACAATCCACTCAAACGCTCCCCAAATCAGATAACCAAAGACGAGCAAGATCGAAATGATCATGACGATGCGGAGCACAAAGTTGATCACAGATCCGACATCTTTGGCAAATGCCATGGGGACAGAAATGTCTTTAATAAAAATCCCGGTATTTGTAGCAGTAGAGTTGGGACTTTCTTCAGCTGGAGGAGTTGCAACGCCTGAGTCACTCGCTACTAGTGTGGTGCTCACAAACATCGTTCCGTCACCTTGCTGAGTGACTTGCAACTGCTGATCCGTTTGGATCGTAGCACCACTGGCGTAGACTTGAGGAATAAGGTTAAAAACGCAAAAAAACAGTGCGAAGACAACGAAAAGAAATTTATAGAATTTCACAAGATGTATTATAACAAAAACCCCCACCGAAGGTGGGGGTTACAAAATTCAACTTTAGATTTATTGTGGCTGTGGAGAACTAATAGGATTAACGTTCTGAATCGCGTCGTTAATGTCCTTAAAGCCAATAAACTTCAGGAGCAACACGAAAATGGCGTACGAAGCGGCTAAGATAATTAACCCGATCACAGCCGAGGTAATCTTATTTCGGGCAGACTCGGTCTTCGTTTTGTCTCCACCAGAAGTAATCCACTCAATACCACCGATAATAAGATATGCAAATACTAACAGAATGGCAACAATCATCACTATACGCAAAACAAAATTAATAACATCTCCCACATCAAGAGCGAACCCTCTTCCTGGGGCAACAGGCTTAATATCGATCGCTTGAACAGCAAATAACTCTGCGGACAACAATAAGCCAGTAACTGCTCCAGAGAAAGCAGCAACTTTTTTACTTAAAGAAAGTGACCTTATCATGTAACTCCTTATAAGAAATCTTGATGTTTCAAGATTACTTACTAAACATTATAGTTAAGTGGCTGGGAGTGTCAACTATCTTCCCGGAAGTACTGGTCCTTTGCCTGGCATGAGGTACTGGTTTGAAAATGTTGGCATCGCAGAGTCACCTGCAGATCCTGGAAAACTCAAAACCTTAATACCTGTGAATTGTTGCAAAAGGGTAAAGATTGCAACTGTGCACACTAAAAGTAACAAACCCATGATTGCCCCTGTAATTTTCCCGCGGGCAGCTTCTACTTTTGATTTCTCACCACCAGCAAAAATCCATTCTACTGCACCCCACAACAAGAAAATTAATACAGACACTAAGGCAATTGCCATTACCGCTTGCATGATCGAGCTAATATAATCCCCAAAACTATTAGTCAGATCTCCTTTTGCCGCCAATCCCTGATTTTGAGCTTCTTTAGTGATGTCGATGGTGATGTCAAGGAGAAATGTGAACATATGTGAAAATTTTATAATGTGCCCTTTTGTTGTGAATCCAATCTCCCGGGATTATAGTTGGGAAAGTCAGCAGGGAAAATTGGATTTTGAGGGTTCGTTTGTTGCGTATTCGCCGATCCACCTGGAGTTGGGAACGTGAACTTCAGCAAATTCAAACCAAACAGATCGCTAATATAATTAATGAGAATAAATGAACCAGCCAAAATGACCATCCCAACAATCGAGTTTGTCATTTTTTGACGACCATGGCCGACTTTATCTTGTTGTCCACCAGCCGTAATCCATTCAATTGCACCATTCACAAAGTTAAAAAGGACTGCTAGCCCGCCGACGACGATCAACGCTCGCCAAACAGTCACAAAGTATGATACGAATATGGTGCCATTGTTCGCATTATCAGCGTTACCACCAAGAGTTTGATCAATGACTGGGTTTGTGATTCCAGTGGAAAATTTTTGAGGAGTTTGAGCAAAAGCATTTTGCGCAAAAACAAAAAATAAAAAGAAACTCGCTAATACTGTAATTAAAAAAGTTTTTTTCATAACTTTGCAGTCAATTTTACTGTGTAGGCGGATTTTGAATATTAATATTGAGAAAAGTGTTTGCTGGATGGAGCAGATCTAATCCGACAAAGCTGCCAATAATGCCAATTAAACCGTAACTAATGACAATCACAACCATTCCTGTGACTCCTTGAATCATTTGATCACGAGCTTTAGTGATCTTACCAGAATCGCCGCCGGCAGTAATCCAGTTCAATGCGCCCATTACGAAGTAAAAAATAAAAAAGAGTCCTCCGATGATTGTTAATGCGCCAATAGCATTAGAAATGAATTTTTCTAGATACTGAGCGGCTGTTACGCCTGATGTATCTGAGCCAGCACCAGCGCTAAAAGCATTAGTGGGTGGGGTGAATGTTCCTATACGTGTATATTGGGCGAGTAATGTTTTTTGCATTTATTCTTAGAGTTGGAGTTTTGTATTTTGAACTTGAGTTGAGTCAAATGGAACTCCAACTTGACCATCTAAAGGTCCTTTTATAGTAGGACTCAAGATATAAGTTGCATCATTAAATAAGAAGTAACTAATAAGCGCAATTAATGTATACGCAGCTACGATAATGATGAGTCCTTGAATGCTTGTAGTAATTTGATCTTTAACTTTGTTTGTCGCGTTTGTGTCACCTTGCGAAGTAATGAATGTATACCCGGCAAGGATAAAATTAAATAATACCCACACACCGGCAACGATTGTGGCGACTCTGATGATATTAGAAATAAACACAATTAGTCCGATATTTGTTTGATTTCCTGTCGCCAGACCAGCCTTATCATTGAACTCTTTTACCCCTGGAGGAGGACTGATAGTGCCAAAGATGGACGACTGGGCTAATAACTTGGGAACATGCATGTCCATATTTTAACATTTTTCACGACTTGAATAAAATGTTCGCTCCCGTGACTAAACTAATAATCTGTAAAATCCAGTATGCCGCAAACATAAGCAGAAAACCAGCTACTGCCGTCTCGAGGACAGTTTTGGCTTGTTCCTGGCCTTTGGTGCCTCCGGAAATAAAGAGGTAGCCTACGTAAATGATTAAAACAAATAAAATAAATCCAGCGATAACAAAAATATTGTGAGTCAAGAGATTTACTAATATAGCTGGATTTTTATATACGTCCTTGACGCTTTGAGTACCATTTAAGGTATAACAATCTCCCAGATTGAGATTAGTATCTGTTTTTGCGTCGCAACTCACCGCATAAGCATCTGGTACAATCAGAATGAGCCCAGTCATCAAACATGCAAACAACAATAAAAAACCAAGTCTCCACCGTTTCAGTTTCATACTCTCAGTATAGTCAGGATTTATGAAAAAAGCTACGAGTTTAGAAGATACACAACTACTCGCACAGTTAAAAGCAGGCCAAGCCAAAGCAGTGCAGTATTGGTTCCAGCAGTATCATGATCGTTTACTGAAGCTAGTGAATAAACGTGTTTCACTCGAAAAAGACGCGGAAGAACTCGTTCAAGACACTTTCATGAGTTGTCTGAAGCATCTGCCGCTTTTTCGCGGTGAATCAAGTATTTGGACGTGGATGGTGCGCATCGCTCATCATGAAGTAGCTGATTACTATCGCAAAAGATATGCGAAAAAATTCATCCATTTACTTCCGCTCTCCGACCTTTTCCCATTTGAATCATTGATTGATTCGCATGAAATTTCCCAAAAAGTGCGACAAGTACTATTAACGATGGCGACTGATGAGCGTGAGGTTTTGCTCATGAAGTATGTTGATAAGAAAAGAGTCAAGCAAATTGCTATCGAGTTAGGGAAAACAATCAAATCAGTAGAATCGACTTTATTTCGTGCACGCGGAGAGTTTCGTCGCCTCTATCTGACTACCTAAATTGAAATCATGTCAACATCGTCTGATACTTTTCTAAAAAACTTGCAAAAACAAGCTGAGGTGCAGTCACAGATTAGTTCTTCGCGGATGCTGCCGAAGCAGCTTGATTTTTTGACAACTTTGCTTGGAAATTACCCTTGGCAAATACTGTTGCTCATTTCTGGTTTCAGCGCATTGATGATTGGGGTCAAGTCGCTATGAAATTATTTTTTTCTAGTTTTTATGCCATCGGAAAAATCGCTTTAGGTTTGCTTTTGCATCCATATCAAACCATGCAACCGATGATGCAAGAAAAGATTTTTATTTGGATGACGTTATTCCCAATGGTGAGTTTGGCCCTGGTAATATTTCTGTGGCGAATCGTCGTCGTGCCTACTGTGCACTTATTTTTTTCGTGTCATTCTGGTATTGGCGGAATGTGGTTTGAAAGTATTTGTTTTGGTTTGCCGTTTTTAGCAAACTGGATGATTTTTTTCTGTATTTATTGGCAACTTTTACTGTGCTATTTATTAGTTCGCTTTTGGCGAGCAATTGGTTGAAAGAATGTTAGATAAAGTCACTTTAGTAAATACGGATAATGCAGTCATTGGCACCATGGATAAAGTTGCGGCGCATCGATATCCGCCTCAACTACATCGCGCGGTTTCGGTGTGGTTAGTCAATGATCAAAAAGAAGTGCTCTTCCAACAGCGCAGTCAGAAAAAAATTATTGGGGCAGGCTGGTGGGGCAATACTGTGTGTGGCAACGTCTGGCCGAATGAAACAAATGTGGAGTGTGCGCAAAGGAGATTGTCCGTGGAGCTAGGGTTACCTCCCCAACATATTCGAGAAGCGTACGCATTTCAGTATCGTGCATATGTCAACGAACAGTACGGAGAAAACGAACTCGATCAAGTATACGTAGGCAAAATTTCTGGCCGTGTTGCAGCTAATCCGGAAGAAGTGAGTGATTATGCATGGATTTCTTTGGTGGAGTTAGAAGCTGAAACAGAGAAAATTGGACACTATATTCCGGCTGAAGAGTCACTACTTATAGATACACAGCAATTACAAGGAAAAACTCCTCCACTCCACATGACACTCGCGGGTCAGACGTTGCTCATCGTTCCGTGGACAGTCATGATGCTTCGCGATCAGAGATTGTGGCATTCGCTGCGTGATTTTTAGTTTCTTTTGCGACTATTCCTGTTTCTAGACCTATGTCAAGTTTGTCTTTTCATGTTTCCGATCCAGAACTTTCTGAAGTAGCCAAGCTGCAGGAACGTCAAGCGCGTGCGTGCGCTCAAGTGGATGGCAAATTCTCGCACTTATTTGATGTTAGTTTGGACCCCGAAGTAATCGGCAAAAAAAATTGCGAAAACTTTATTGGCAGTGTCGAAGTGCCAGTTGGTGTTGCCGGTCCAGTAACGGCGAATAGCAAAGAAATTATTTTACCGTTGGCCACAACTGAAGGAGCTTTGGTAGCGAGCATTCAAAGAGGCTGCAAAGCAATTAATCTCGCGGGGGGAGCACAGATTTTGACAGAGAAAAAAGGTATTTCGCGTGCACCAGTTTTTCGCTGTAAAAATGGAGCACATGCGCGCGAATTTGTTCAATGGTTAGAAAAAAACATGTCTGCATTAAAAATGCATGCAGAGTCAACAAGTGCTCACCTCAAGTATCTTTCGCATCAAACATGGATTCGGGGACGGCATGTATATGTGCGCTTTGTATTTGATTCCGACCAAGCAATGGGAATGAACATGGTGACGATTGCACTTCAAAAAATGTGGGAAGCAATGCGATTTCCCGATGTGGAGTTGATTGCACTTTCAAGTAATGTCTGTGCGGACAAAAAGGATTCTGTAGTGAACCGTTTATATGGTCGCGGATTTTGGGTGCAGGCAGAAGTGACCCTTAGTGAACATATATTCAGTGAAGTACTCCATACAAATGCTGACGAACTGCTGGCAGCACACTACGCAAAAAATCTCGTTGGCTCGAATGTAGCGGGTTCTTTTTCACAAAATATGCAGGTCGGAAATGCCGTGGCAGCACTGTATTTAGCAACTGGTCAAGATATGGCACACGTGACTGAAGGCAGTCAAGCTAGCACTACAATTGAAAGAGATGGAAGCGACATATATTTTGCAGTGACGATGCCCAACATCGTGATTGGTGTGGTGGGTGGTGGGACTTGGCTGCCTTCACAAACAGAAACGCGCCAATTAATGGCAAATGGACAGCAAGTAACAAGTGAGTTGCTCGCAACAGCAGTGGCAACTGCCGCTTTAGCGGCGGAAATTTCTGGCATGTCAGCGGTCACAACAAATACATTAGCGCAAGCTCACCAAAAGTTAGGAAGGTTATGATTTTGACCAAAGACGTTGGGATTGTTTCCTACGGCGCGTACTTACCTACGCATACAATTTCTGCGGAAGAAATTGAAGCACGGCAAGGTAAAAAAAAGAGCGGCATTCCGCAATCTTTAGGAATTAAAAGTAAAACTGTTCCAGCGATTGATGAAGATACCATCACGATGGCAACTGCTGCCGCGCATCAAGCGTTGATGAGGTGGAGTGGTGATCGGCAAGACATTCATGCGTTGTTTATTGGCAGCGAGAGTCATCCATATGCCGTGAAGCCTTCTGGAACTATTGTGAAACAAGCACTTGGTTTGAGTGAACAGATGGCTTTGGCTGATCTACAGTTTGCGTGCAAAGCGGGAACTCAGTCACTGCAAATCTGTGCAAGTTACGTCGTCTCAGAGATGGCAACCGCAGGTTTAGCGATTGGCGCCGATACTGCGCAAGCTCGTCCGGGAGATATTTTAGAGTTTACTGCTGGCGCAGGTGCAGCGGCAATTATCATTGGATCAGAAAATATACTTGTGCGTTTATTAGCCACGACTTCAGTGGCGAGTGACACCCCGGACTTTTGGCGGCGGCCTGGACAAGAGTATCCACAACATGCAGGTCGCTTTAGTGGAGAGCCCGGATACTTTGCCCATGTTTCAAAAGCAACCCAGTTATTATTGACAGAAACACAACTAAAACCAAAAGATATTGATTACTGTGTTTTTCATACACCAAACGCAAAATTTCCTCAATTAGTTGCACAACAACTAGGTTTTAAACCAGAACAACTTCAACAAAGTTTAATCGTCCAAAATATTGGCAATACATATGCAGCTGCGTCTTTACTCGCTTTATGCGCAGTTTTAGATAAGGCAGAAGCGCACAAAAAAGTCGTAGTGACTTCGTATGGTTCTGGTTCAGGGTCAGACAGTTTTCTTTTTGAAACGACACCATTATTAGTGAAAAAACGTACACATTGGAACGTATGAACATCTCGATTTTAGGAAGTTACACGACGCAATTTGGTGAACTGTGGGATCAGAGCTTAAGTGATCTCTGTCACGAAGCCGTAGATGGCGTGCTCAGCGATGCCCGCATTGAAGCAAAGCAAGTTGAGGCAGTGTTTGTGGCAAACAAAGCCGCTGGGAACTTTGAAAACCAACATCACTTAAATGCATTAGTGAGCCAATTTTTTTCTCATTTTCCACCGTCAATGAGAATCGAAGGAGCCTGTGCATCGGGTGCTTTAGCACTACTTGCCGCTGAGTATGCACTGCTGGCAGGTCAATACGAAACAGTTATGGTCATTGGTGTCGAAAAAATGACGGACGCTACTTCGGAAGAAACAACGCATATTTTATCAGGAGCTGCAAATAATCAAAATGAATGGGGAAGTACTTTCCCAGCATTGTATGGATTAGTTACACAACTTCATATGAAACAATTCGGGACCACGCGTTCGCAGCTTTCTTCGGTTGCAGTCAAAAATCACCATCACGCACTCAACAATCCGAAAGCCCAGTTTCATAAAGAGTTCACAGTTGAACAGATTTCCAACAGTCAGCTCGTTGCCGATCCTCTTCGCATTTTAGATTGTTCACCAATTTCTGATGGTGCGGCGGCTGTCATTTTAACGACACGGGCAATGACAAAAAAACCATGTATTTTAGGATTTGGTCATGGTCAGGATAGTTTGGATTTAGCACATCGCGAGGTCATCACCACTTTTGCAGCGACTCAAAAAGCAGCTAGTCAAGCTTTGGAGAAAGCTAAGGTCGCGATAAAACAAATTCAAGTTGCTGAAGTGCATGATTGTTTCACAATTGCAGAAATTATGGCAATCGAAGATCTAGGTTTTTTTCCAAAAGGAAGTGGAGGTCACGCCACAGAAACAGGAAAAACGACAATTGGTGGAAAAGTTGTCATCAATCCTTCGGGTGGCTTAAAAGCATGTGGTCACCCAGTTGGGGCAACTGGTGTGAAGCAACTTGCTTACTTGTCAAAGACTATTGAAAACGGCGAGTACTCACTTGGATTAACACACAATGTTGGAGGCAGTGGAGCAACCTCGGTCGTTCATATTTTAGGAAATAAAAAATTATGAAACCAGCACAATATTGGCGAGCAAACAAAGAATGGTCGAAATGGATTGGGCGTAAAGGTCGTGTCATTGCAGCAACATTGGTACATGTTTCGTCACCAGAACTTGCGTCAATCACTCCATATAGTTACGTGATTGTGGATTTTGGTAAAGAAAAACATGAGTTTATGGGCGTCGATCACGAAGTGCTCGCAATTGATGATGAAGTTGAGTGCGTGCTGCGTAAATGCGGAACTCCAACCGCACAATCATTAATTCCTTACGGCATTAAAGTACGCAAACTATGAATGCCGTCACTGCTTTTTCTCCCGGTAAAGTGATTGTGAGTGGTGAGCATAGCGCGGTGTATGATCAACCGGCGGTTGCGGGTGCAATTGATTTGAGAGTGCACGCGACGATCGAAAAAAAAGAATCTAAATCCATTGATCACTGTGTACAACTTTTTGCAGATCATTTTCATAAAAATGTACACGATGTTGTGCCACAAATTGAAGCAACGTTGCCAATTGGTGCGGGACTCGGCTCATCAGCTGCTTTTGCACATGCAGTTTTTCGTGGCTTAGCAATGTACTTTGGAGTAGAAATTTCTAACGATGAAATGATCTCACTCATTCAAGAAAGTGAGCGTTTTATTCATGGGCATCCGAGTGGTTTGGATGCAGCTACAGTTGTACATGGTGGAGTGATTGAATTCCAACGGAGTGGAGAAAAAATAACGTATGCGTCACTTCCAGTTAACATGTTAAAAGATAAACATTTCTTTTTAATTGATTCCGGAAAGCCGCAAGAAAGTACAAAAGAAATGATCGAAGTTGTTCGCCAAAACATTGGCACACATCCACATTTAAAAAAAGTTATTCAGCACATGGGTGATGTTGCACGAACGTGCATCACTTACTTTAAAGAAGAAAAATTTGCGCCCGAATTACTCACTGCAAATCAACGCTACTTAGAAGAAATCGGTGTAGTGAGTGAGCAAGCAAAAGCAATTGTCAGTGATGTTGAAAACATGGGCGGATTTGTCAAAGTCACTGGCGCGGGCGGTATTACGCAAGGTTCTGGAATGTTACTCGCGTATCATGCTGACGAGGAGAAATTGCAAGCTTTTTTACATGACAAAAAATGGCCGTTTTTTCAAGTGAAGTTAGGAGTGTTTACGAATGTCTAAACTCACTGCGTCAGCTCCAGGAAAATTACTTTTATTTGGTGATCACGCTGTCGTGTATGGCTATCCATGTATCGTAACGGCAGTTGATCAGCGCATGTATGTGACGGTAGAAAGTACTGAGAGTGAGTTTTTAGAAGTGTGTGCTCTTGATGTTCACACACCTTCTTATCGCAAAAAATTACACGAACTGGGAAAAAACGAAGTGCCCAAATCAGTTGCCTTTGTTGAACATGTATACAAAAGATTTTTAGAAAAATTTCCTCATTTGCGAGGTGTTGTCATTACGAGTAGAAGTGATTTTTCAGCCACGTATGGTTTTGGTTCGAGCAGCGCTGTGACGGTTGCGATGGCGTGTGCGGTGAATGAAAGGTACCAACTCAAACTTTCACCAAAAGAAATTTTTGATCTCTGTTACGAAGCAGTTTTAGATGTGCAAGGTGTCGGCTCCGGGTTTGATGTAGCGGCTGCGATTTGGGGTGGAACTCTTTACTACGTAAAACCAGCCTCAGTCGTTACTCCATTACACATTCCTCAGTTGCCGATCGTTGTCGGATACACTGGTGTAAAAGCCGATACCGTTTCACTCATTAAAAAAGTATATGAAATGCAACAAACATATCCAGAAAAAGTAACGCAGATATTCATTCAAATCGGGAACATAGTCAATGAAGCAAAACTTGCTTTAGAAACTCAACAGTGGGCGGTTGTAGGTGAGTTAATGAAAAAAAATCAAGTGTATTTACGTGAGTTAGGAGTGGCTACTGCGTTACTTGATCGCTTAATTTTTTCAACAGAGCAGGCAGGAGCGTTTGGAGCAAAACTGTCAGGAGCTGGTGGGGGTGATTGTATGTTAGCGCTGACATCTCCTGATTATCATGATGAAGTTGAACATGCAATTCATGATGCAGGTGGTTCTGTTATCCATACAAAATTACATGCGGGAGGGATGAGATGCGAAAAGTAACTATTCAAGCATGTGCTGATATCGCACTTGTCAAGTATTGGGGAAAAAAAGATGAAGTGTTGCGTCTACCGGAAAATGGGAGTTTTTCGATGATGTTAGATGGACTTACAACAACTACCTCAGTAGAGTTTGATGAAAAGTTACTTCGTGATGAAGTCACAATTGATGGTGAAAAAATTCACGAAGAACAAAAACGTGTTGTTCAGCAATTGGATCGTGTGCGTGAGTTGGCTCATGTGCAGCTCTTCGCAAGAGTTACTTCCCAAAATTCATTTCCCAAAAGTACAGGACTTTCCAGTTCCAGTTCAGCATTCGCGGCATTAACTGTTGCCACGACGCGCGCTGCGGGATTGATGTTAACTCAAAAAGAGTTAAGCATTTTAGCACGACAAGGATCAGGTTCAGCATGTCGTTGTGTGTGTGGTGGTTTTGTGGAGTGGCATGATGGTGAGACTTCAGAAACTTCTTTTGCCGAAACATTTTTACCTGCCGAACATTGGGATTTACGAGACATCGTGGCGATTATAAGTAACGATCAAAAAAATATTTCTTCCAGTGAAGCGCATCAATCTGCGCAAACGAGTCCGTTTTTTACGACGCGAGTCAAAAAAATTCCAGAAAAAATTGCGAATGTTAAAACAGCTATCACCGAAAAAAACTTTCCAAAATTAGGAGAAATCGTAGAAGCCGAAGCACTAGAATTTCACTCAATTTTATTGACTAGTCAACCCCCCTTGGTGATGTGGTATCCCGGCACAGTGCAAGTGATGTACGCAGTTCACGCACTGCGAAAAGAAGGAGTACTCGCATATTTTACGATCAATACTGGTTTTAATATTCATGTACTGACATTACCGGAGTTTGAGCAAGTAGTTGCTGAAAAATTGAAAAATCTTGATTTAGTACAAAAAATAATAACGAGCAAGGTTGGTAACGAACCCAAGGAGCTGTAATGATTCCACAACACGTTGCAATTATCATGGATGGCAATCGTCGATGGGCACGCCAACATAAACTGGAAGTTCTCAGAGGACATCAGTACGTTGCCGATGAAGTTGTAGAACCGCTGGTGGAACGATGCATTGAAAAAGGTATTCGTTACTTAACCCTATGGGCATTTAGTACTGAAAATTGGCGACGAGAGCCGCAAGAAGTGCAAGGGTTGATGCAGCTTTTTCGTCAAAGTTTGCAAAGAAACAGTCAACGACTCTTTGAAAAAGGAGTGCGTTTACAAGCAATTGGTGATTTAAGTAGTTTTCCTGAGGATATTCAAAAAGGCATCGCTGAGTTAATTCAAAAAAGTGCGAAAAATACAGCAATTACAGTGACGTTTGCGCTCAATTATGGTGGTCGTGATGAAATTGTGAGGGCAGTCAATCAGATTAAACAGTCTTCAATTACCGCTGAGATGTTAGCCAAACACTTAGATACAGCCGAAATGCCTGATCCTGATTTAATCATCCGCCCTGGTGGTGAACAGAGATTATCGGGTTTTTTGACGTGGCAATCAATTTATGCAGAACTGTACTTTACAGAAGTTTTAATGCCTGATTTTACGCCAGCAGAGTTAGATAAAGCGCTAGATGAGTATGAAAAAAGAAGCCGACGATTTGGGAAGTAACTCCTTTTTATTGCCCAAGAATTTTTACCCCAAAAATGACTTCGATAATTTGCGTAATCCAGTAGGCAGCAAACAAAAGAAAAAATCCTGCAACTGCGGCAGTAACACGTTGTCTTCCGGCATCTTTTGATTTTGCAGTTGCTGCTCCCGCTAACATCTCGAATCCACCCCAAATAATCATTACAAAAAGGATGAGTCCTGCTAACGGGAATGCATAGTTCAGTGCTTCTGAAATCACTTTTCCAGGGTTACTGAAGTCTTTTTTGGGATAGTTAGCGCTACCGCTGTTGCCTATTTTAAGAGGATCGTACATATCAAACGTGTCCGCTAATAAGTGAACTTGGCGATTTGAATTTGAAGTAGTTTGAGCAGAGATTGGCTTGGGAGTGAGTACAAAAAGACTCAAGGCCAGCACAAATACAATAATTTTTTTCACAATATAAAAATTGTACCATGCAGTAGCATGCTAGAAACTAAGAGGGAGTTGATGTAGAAGTACGAGTACAAGGCTTATCTGCAGATTGACTCGGTTTGTCAGCAGGAGGGTTATCACCGAACCCTGGCAAGTGAAGAACAGTTACGCCTACGTATCTTAAAAGCACAACAGAGAAAATAATAAACAAAAGACCAATGACAGCTGAAGTAAGAATTTCTCTTGCTTGTTCAGTTCGTTTTGGCTCTCCTTGCGATGTTGTAAGAATGAGGGCTGCTGCTAAAATAAAAATTAAGGCAGCTCCTCCAGCGATATTTAACCCAACACTAATGAGATTGGCAATTAAACCATCGTAATTTGTTGGAATACAGCCAAATGCTGTCCAAACTCCACCGACTGTTGATTTACTATTGCCGTTTTGATACTTTGCGCCACAAGTTTTACAATTCTGTTGAAGTGTGCGATCTTGTATTTGGTTGCATAAAGAATCCAAAGTACTAACTACTGCCTTACAAGGATTAGAATCATCAGCAGGTGGACCTCCCGTAACGCACTGCCCATTTCCATTAATCATTTTGCAGTATGACCAAGGGCCATAACCTTGTTTCGCGCACAAAGAATTTGGAGTCTCAACTTGAGGTGGAGTTTCAGCTCCAGTACAGCCTGCAGACGGTTGACACTTACCTCCTATACAATCAAGTATAGGACTACTATTTGAGTTGCATTCGCCTTGTCCTGCAATACACTCATCTCCGGGACCTAAGCTATTTTTGTCAAAAAGACAGAGATTTGAATCGGTTTGGCATTTAATTGTTGCTCCAGAAAGAGAAGTTGTTGTGGGATTCAAACCATTGCGAACATAGCAGTTATTTTCAGACGGAATACAGCTTTCTCCATGTATTTTGTAGTTTGTTGGCTTGGTGATACTACAAGGAAGACATATAGTATTACTATCAGCAGGTGCGCTAAAGTTTCCAGCAATACATATTGCCTGAGGATCTGCATTACTACAGTTGTAGTTTGTCGAGTCTATTCCCCAGTTGCCTTGTGAGCCTTTAATACAAGAAAAATATTGTCCGGTACTGCTCAATTCAAAATCACATCCGCCACTTAATGGTTTGCCTTGTGAGTCAATTAAAACATTGGCGACACAATCTGCTTCATTTTTTTTAAAACTACCTTGTTGATTTGCATAACGAAAAGCAAAGTCATATGTGACTGGATTTTTCAGAGCAGATACTGGCACATCAGCGGAAACGACTTCAGTATTAGCATCTTTAGGAGTCAATGTTGCTGGAAGGGTGCTTTCTTCCCACGCAGCCCCATTCTCTTTTTTACCATACTGCACAACAATTGGTGTGCGGATGGTGATGTTTGTGTCGAGCGTCATTTCAACGTGAACTGTGCCCGTAGTTGTTCCAAAAGGTATAGTTGCTGGAGAAGCTGTAATACTCACGCAACTGTTTATTGGATCAGTTTGAGCATTCACCATTGTCACAAAAACTTGAAACAACGCAACAAAAACCAATAAAAAAAGGACTGTCTTTTTCATGCCCATACATCTTAACATTCTTGTTAAAATCATATCATGGTCAAAAAACTTGCCCAAGGGTTGTTGTTCCTCGCGAACATTGTTTCTGTAATCGTTATGATTGCTGTTTTGCCCCAGCTGATTCCTTCGCAATTCCTGACCCGTGCCATCGACCCAATCGAAGACATTCAAAATCAAATTAACGATATCGAACATCTCCGCCAACTTTCGATTGCCGCGACGACTCCACTGGAAAATCAAGTCAAAGACCTCGACACTAAAATCCAAAATGCGCGTGCAAGTATTAAGACAGCTCAGAATCAAGCAAATGATTTAAGTCACACCATTTCGGACCAAGAAATTACGCTTGCTTCGCAGTATAAAATTTTTGCGCAGCGAGTAGCTGAAAGTTACAAGCGGAAAGCGTATTTCTCGCCAATGAT
>PJMF01000028.1 GCA_003173865.1 Minisyncoccota bacterium | reverse complement strand
TGGAGCGGGATACGGGAATCGGACCCGCTTCTGCTCCTTGGGAAGGAGCCATTCTACCAGTGAACTAATCCCGCACCACTAACTTAGAGTAATGTGGCAATCGCTCTATTTTACACGCTTGATCACGTTGTGGGTAGCCTACCGTCTGTAGATAAAGAGAGTAGTTCGCGGATAAATAAGATTCGGGTTGCGCCCAATCGCATGACGATTGAGTCGGTAAATTTGTTGCCAACGAGAAACCACTCGGTAATGTCTGAGAGAAATTTTACTGAGCGAGTCCCCATGCCGAACAACATATCTCTGCAATCTTGTCACTCGTCCACGAGTAAATCGATGCGCAAATACTTTCGAGCCTTTCTTCATTCGGGTTCTTCGGTAGACTAATGTACTCACTTTTCTTATAGTTGTGGTTGCAGTCTGAGTAACGTTTCCTTTTTGAGAAGTAAAGTGCCTTTGCGGTTGAGGAGAGGTACTGGGTTGCACACCATCCAACTGCACATCATTCTCTGCAGCCGGCAAAATTTGCCCATCATTGTAATACTTGTGTCTGTTGTAAATGACTGCGCCGGCAATGATGAGCACGAAAAAGAGCACAAATAAAAGCGAAAACTTAAAGTTTTTTTGTAAACGACGAACAGTCTTGAAAAAGTTTTTGAGTTGGGTTTGTGCCATAGCGCCTTTCTGAACTTCCACGTAATCTGAAAAAAACGTAGAGCAGTCGGGCAGGGACAACATCAAATCAAAGGAGTGGAGACATTATCTCTCTCAAAAAGAAAAATGCAAGAAGAAAGTCTTGCGATCCAGATGGGACTTGGATCGAACAAATTATAGCGTCGCTTGAAAAGATTCACAAGGTGATGAAGATGTGGTTTACCTCTGAGCAATTAGCTGAGTTATAATTTGGACATGCTGCTTCTTTTTCTCATGATTGTTTTGGGGTTGATCATCTACGGTATTCTTTTCTCTTTTATTTTTCAACTGTTGGTTCTTGTTTTTGACCTTTACGCCAGAAAGTATGGGGCTTTCTATGCTTCTTCTCAACGAGTCAAAGTTGATCAAATGATACAGTTCGCTCAACCACTGAAAGGAAAACAAATTGTCGATTTAGGATCAGGAGATGGAAAACTAGTCATTGCGTTTGCACGAGCAGGAGCTAAAAAAGTCATTGGCTATGAAATAAACCCATTTTTAGTATTTTTATCCAGAATGAAAATCAAATTGCTTGGATTGAGCAAACATGCAGCAATCTACTATCAAAATTACTGGGAAGTCTCGCTATCTGATGCCGATATTGTCGTTCTATATGGAATACCTTGGATGATGGAAAAACTAGAAAAAAAATTGCGATCAGAGTTGAAACAAAATACTCGAGTTATCTCCAATATGTTTCCTTTTCCACATTGGAAGTACAAGAAGCTTTCTCATGGAGTCTATCTGTATGAAAAATATTAAGATTTCTACTCATCACATTCAAAGGAGAGCTGAGACAAAATACAATCTTGCGACCCCAGCGAGAGTCGAACTCGCCTCACTTCCGTGACAGGGAAGTATCATAACCGATAGACCATGGGGCCAAGCCTAAACGAAGCGAATGCCGCGCTTATCTTGAAGTTGGATTATACGAAGAGAAAGTCTTTTTGCCAAGCGGAATAGTAATTTTTCATAGTCCTATATTTTTTCCAGAGTCTGTGAAACGCCGTGAAAAAACACTGCCACATTTGCGAACACATTGAATCTCTCTCCAGAAAGAAGTAAAATAACGTCGTAGCTCACTCATCATGAACAAAGCTCCAGAAAGGTATTTATGCCATTTATTATTTTGCTCGTAGTTATCGCCCTAATCGCTCTTTACTTAATTTCAACCTACAACACTTTCCAGTCGCTCAAGACGCAAATTGTGGCCAGCATTCAAGAAATCGGTAATCAGCTCAAGCGTCAATCTTCACTCATTCCTAATCTCGAGGCTTCAGTCAAGGGGTATATGGGACAGGAAAAGGGCATCTTCCAGATGTTAACTGATGCGCGCACACTCGCAGCAAAAGCCCAAAGCTCCAATAATCCAAACGATATTAACAAAGCCATAGATAAAGTGCAGTCTCTTGTCCCAGCTATTAATGTTTTAGTTGAAAGTAATCCGCAACTCAAAGCAGACGCAACCGTCACGAAGTTCATGGATGAATTGACGGACACCGCAGATAAATTAATGTATGCACGTCGTTCCCTGATTGATCTTTCCCAATCGTACAACCAAAAACGTGTCATGTTTCCAAGTAACCTGATTGCAAATATGTTTGGCTTTCAAGAAGAAAAAGGCTTGGGCGTTGCGTTAACTGGCGAGCACGTTGAAGTAAGTAGCGATGAAATGAAAGACGTGAAAGTAAATCTTTAACTATGACCCATTACGACTTAGTCAGCAGTAATAAACGTAAATCATTATTGATTATTACTGTTTTCATACTTTTCATATCGGGGGCAACCTACGTAATGGCACAAGGATTTGGTTTCAGCTTAGATATCGTGGGCTATGCGCTGATTTTTTCAGGAATAATGTCTTTTGCTTCGTATTGGTGGTCAGACAAAATTATTTTGGCAATTTCCGGTGCGCGCGAAGCTACACGCTCTGAGTTTTTTGATTTTTACACCGTTACTGAAAACTTAGCGATGAGCCAACGCATGAAAATGCCACGACTCTATGTCATTGAAGATACTGCCATGAATGCGTTTGCTACTGGGCGTGATCCAGATCATGCTGTGGTGTGTGCAACGACAGGTATTTTGGCTCGACTCCGCCGAGAAGAACTTGAAGGAGTCATTGCTCACGAGCTTTCACATGTGCAGAACTATGATATTCGACTGATGTCGATTGTTACGGTTTTAGTTGGACTCATCGCCCTTATCTCTGACTGGATGCTCCGCATGTCTGCGTGGGGCTTTGGTGGACGTCGCCGTAACTCCGACAGAGAAGAAGGCGGTCAACTCCAGCTTATTTTCTTTATCGCCGGTCTCGTCTTAGCTTTACTCTCACCGTTAATTGCACAATTGATTCAACTTGCTATCTCACGTAATCGCGAACTCCTCGCTGATGCATCTGGGGTGGCGATGACGAAAAATCCAGAAGGTCTTGTGCGCGCACTCGAAAAACTTGAAGCAGATCCACAGCCCCTCGTCGAAGCCAACAAAGCGACAGCACATTTATACATCACAAATCCATTAAAAAATCTGCAAGGTGGCCGCGGTTGGTTCGTTGGTTTATTCGATACGCATCCCCCAATCGAACAACGCATCAAGGCGTTGCGTTCGCTCTAAGTTTTGCTACACTACTGCTGTGCCAAAAAGCTCGAGCAACTCAATTCCAGTTCAACACATTGCAAAACTTTCTAACATTCCCATCACCTCTGATGAGGAAGAAGCGCTCACACACGCGTTTGTAGACACTTTAAAAGTTGTCGAAGAGTTGAAAAGCGTTGACGTCAGCAAAGTGCAACCGACTTTCCAGGTCACTGGTTTAGAGAATGTTTGGCGCGAAGATATGATCGATGAGAAAAAAATGTTCACTCAAGCGGAAGCACTCTTTAATGCCAAGCAAAGCTATGACGGCTACTTCGTTGTTCCCCAAGTTATCGATCAAGATTAATCATGTTGAATACCCTCACTCTCAAAAATACTATCGATCAATTAAAGCGTAAGAAAATTTCGCATAAAGAGTTATATACAGATTTGCGCAGAAGTTTAGAACAAAACAGCGAACTCAACGCATATCTCACACTTAATGAACACATGGAGAAAGATGTAGAAAATCTTCTCGATACTCCACTTGCTGGCGTGCCCATTGCGATTAAAGACAATTTTTGTACAAAAAATGTTCGTACAACTGCGTCTTCAACCGTTTTAGATCACTTTATTCCTCAATTCGAGTCTACTGCAACGCGCAAACTCAAAGAGGCAGGCGGCGTGTTTGTCGGTAAAACTAATTTAGATGCGTGGGCACATGGCTCTTCGACCGAGACTTCACAGTATGGTCGCACGCTTAATCCACGAAATAAAGAACATCTCCCTGGAGGTTCTTCTGGTGGAAGTGCAGCTGCAGTCGCGAGCGATATGTGCACCATTGCATTAGGTTCCGAAACAGCTGGCTCCATTCGACAGCCTTCAGCCTGGTGTGGCACCGTTGGCCTTAAACCCACATATGGACGCGTCAGTCGCTACGGCGTCGCTGCTATGATGTCGTCAACCGACTCACCTGGACCAATCGGCAAAACAGTAGAGGATACGGCCATCCTACTGAACTATTTAGCAGGTCATGATCAAAATGATGGAACGAGTTCTTCCAAAGAAGTCCCTGACTTTACTCAAACAATAGGCAAAAGTATCAAAGGAATGAAGATCGGCGTTGTTTACCTCGATCATCCTGGACTCGCGAGTATTAAAACTCTCTTCGAGCCTCAACTCAAAGTGTTTGAAACGCTCGGAGCCCATGTAGAGTACGCCACAGCACTCAATCCCAGTTACGCAATTGGTGACTACACTGTTCTGCAACGTTCAGAAGTCAGTAGCAATCTTGCTCGTTATGATGGCATCCGCTACGGCAATGATCGTTCTTTATTTGGCGCAGAAGCAAAACGACGCATTATGCTCGGGACATTTACTTTAAGCAAAGGGTATGCAGATAAATACTACTCACTGGCACAAAAAGTTCGAACGTTATTTATTGAAGACTACGCGAAGCTTTTTCAAAAGTACGATGTACTCGTTTCTTTGACCTCTCCTGGTTTTGCTAAGAAAATTGGCGCTAGTGAAGGCAGCGCTATGTTTGGTGAATTAGAAGACATGCTTTTAGAAGCGAGCTCGATCACTGGCCTGCCAGGAATCAATGTGCCATGTTATCGCGATCCAGCAACGAATCTTTATCTTGGTATGAACATCATCGCGCCGATGTGGCAAGAAGAAAAAGTCATTACTGTCGGTGATGCATTTGAAAAAAACACTGATTGGAACTCGTGGAGCACACATGGATAAATCGACATATACACTCGTCTGCGGCCTCGAAGTACATGCTGAACTCAAAACAGCATCAAAGATGTTTTGTGGTTGCACAAATGATCCTTTTCACGCAGAAAAACCCAATACCTTCACTTGTCCAGTGTGTTTAGGTATGCCTGGTGGATTGCCAGTTGCAAATAAAAAAGCAATTGAGTGGACGATTAAACTTGGTCTCGCACTTGGGTGTAAAGTAAATCTCTTTTCTCACTTTGATCGCAAAAATTACTTCTATCCCGATCTGGCCAAAGGCTATCAAATCAGTCAGTACGATGCACCATTTTGCTATGACGGTGTTTTAAACACTGATCTTGGTCCCGTTCGTATTCGCCGAATTCACTTAGAAGAAGATACTGCAAAATTACTACACAAAACAGTCAACGACAAAAAAGTCAGTTTGATCGATTTTAATCGCAGCGGAGTGCCGCTCGTTGAAATTGTCACCGAACCAGATATTCATTCTCCGGAACACGCAAAGGCATATGCCAAAAAACTACGACAGATCTTGCGTTACTTAGACATTGCTGACTGTGACATGGAACAAGGTGGCATGCGGTTAGAAGCGAATATTTCCCTACGCGCTGAAGGTGCAACCGATCTACCAAACTACAAAGTAGAAATTAAAAACATTAATTCGTTTCGCTTTTTAGAAAAAGCAGCACAATATGAAATAAAGCGACAGTCGGAGTTATTAGCAAAAGGCGAAACGCCTGCGCAAGAAACGCGCGGTTGGAATGAAGAGAAAGGCCAAACTTTCTCGCAACGCAGCAAAGAAGACGCCGAAGATTATCGCTATTTTCCAGATCCAGATATTCCACCAATCCGATTTACTGAAGCACAGATAAATGATATTCGAGCAAACATTCCCGAGTTGCCATCAGCTGTGACAGCGCGATGGTTGAAAGAATTCCAAGTCGAGGAGCGGTTTGGAGAAATGCTGTGTGAAAACCGTGAAGAGGTAGAATGGGCGGAAAGAGTATTTCGTACAGCGAAAGCAGAAAATATAACCGTAAATTCTTTAGCGAGCGCAATTGTGAACAAAAAAATCACGGCAAATACTGGTGATGATGCTGTCAAAGTCGTTGCCGCTTTCAAACAAACTCAACAAACTGACCAAGTTGACCCCAAATTAATTGCGAGTACAATACAGGAAATTATGAACGAGAACCCAGACGCAATCGCACAATTTAAGGCGGGAAAAACTCAAGTCATTGGCTTTTTTATTGGTCAAGTGCAACGCAAATTGGGTAAGAAAGTGGATGCGAGAGAGCTACAAGCTCAAATTATTACCTCTATTAATTCCAAATAAAAACGTATGATAATTTCTGAAAAGCCTCCTAAAAGTTACCATGGCTACGCCATACCTCCAGAAGATTATTCTAACGAATCAAAAGTAGACACTCATTCAGCGTTGTCTCAAATTCCCGATTTTGTCGATGATATGTCAACTCTTGAAGATACGACCGAAAAAATGAAAGAACAGACACTCCGTGTTGCATACTACGAGAGAGCTAAAATCAGATTAACTCAAGTTTTAACGTTTGTGCTTAAAGAAATGTCTCCTGAATCGCGTCAAAGACTTCTCATTGATTGGCAATTACCTTCTCAGCAATCTGGAGCAGATGAGAACAGCACTATCATGATTAACTTGGCCGAGAATTCACAGGCGAATGGTTATATACAAGATATGTACATCATTCAAAGTATTGCTGACCCCGATAATGAAACTACTCGCTTCGTTATGATCGATGCAGATTCTCTCGAATTGATCATTACTCCTGAAAAAAAATATCGTTATCTCGCAATATACCAGCTCATCACTGAGATTATTCAAACTCTCTAGTCAACGCATCTGTGTTATTCTACAATCCAGTTATGTCTGCGAAGCAATCCTTCGTTCATCTGCATGTGCACACTGAGTACTCAATGCTCGATGGCTTGTCACGCCTTCCAGATCTGATTAAACGTGTGAAAGAGCACGGCCAAACTGCAGTTGCGATGACCGATCACGGTGGTATGTATGGCGCTGTGAATTTTTTTAATCACAGCAAAAAAGAAGAAATCAAATCCATTATCGGCGTCGAAGCATACATGGCAAAAAATTCTCGTTTTGATAAACAAACCAAAATGGGAAGCGATCAGTTTCATATGTTGTTGCTGGCACAAAACATGACGGGATATAAAAATTTAATGCGGCTGGTTTCCATTGCAAATTTAGAAGGTTTTTCGTACAAGCCACGCATGGATGAAGAAATTCTTTTTAAGTACAACGAAGGGATTATTGCAACCAGTGGCTGTATGTCGAGTTTGTTTAATCAATTGATTTTGGATAAACAAGAGGACGAAGCAATTGAAAAGCTGAAAAAATTCAAAGAGGTTTTCAAAGATCGGTTTTATATTGAAATTCAAGCACATCCATCCGTTCCTCATTTGAAAGAATTAACACAAAAACAAATTAAAATTGCGCGGCAGCTCGATTTACCTATCGTGGCCACAAATGACGTGCACTACATTCATCCCGATGATGCTGAAGCACAAGATGCATTGCTGTGTGTCCAAACGCGCAAGCTCATTTCTGATACCAAGCGCATGACCATGTTGAACTCACCAGATTTTTATTTGCGTTCGAGTGAAGAAATGGCAGAGCTTTTTCATGATTACCCAGAAGCTTTGGCAAACACTGTGAAAATCGCCGAACAATGCAACATCGATATTCCCACTGGAAAATTAATTTTCCCATTATTTGCACTCCCAGAAGGTGAAACAGAAAATAGTTACTTTATTAAGTTAGCAAATGAAGGTTTGCGCAAAAAAATTCCCAACGTCACAGCGGAAATTCAACAACGCTTAGATTATGAAATTGATATCATTATTCAAAAAGGCTATCCCACTTACTTCCTCATTACGCAAGATTTTGTGAACTGGGCAAAAACTGCGGGTATTGGTGTAGGACCTGGTCGTGGATCTGCCGCCGGATCGCTCGTTGCGTTTGCACTCAATATCACCACCATGAATCCGCTTCTCCATGGGTTACCTTTTGAGCGCTTTTTAAATCCGCAACGTCCCACACCTCCTGATATTGATATGGACTTTGCAGATGATCGGCGTGATGAGGTACTTCACTATGTGGCGGAAAAATACGGTGAAGACCACGTCGCGCAAGTCATTACTTTTGGACGAATGGAAGCGCGGGTAGCTGTAAGAGACATTGGCCGGGTGTTAGGCCTTCCATATGAAGATCCAGATAAGATCGCGAAGTTAATTCCCAATGTTCCTGGTCACAAAACACCGTTAAAAACCGCCATCGAAACTATTCCAGAGTTAACAGAGTATTACAAACAACCAAAATTTAAAAAACTTATTGATTTAGCACAAAAAGTTGAAGGTGCTATTCGCCATAGCTCTGTTCATGCTGCTGCCGTGGTGATCGCAGATAAACCGCTTTACAACTACACTCCGATCCAGCGCGAATCAAAAACTGGCAAAATTATTACGCAGTATGACATGTACGTGCTCGATTGTAATGTTTCTGACGACGCAATCGGTTTGCTGAAGTTTGATTTTTTGGGTTTACGTAATCTTTCGATCATTCAAACCGCAGTTCAATTAATTAAAGTGGAGAAAAAAATTGAGATTGACATCGATACGCTGCCATTAGATGACAAAAAAACGTACGAGCTTTTATCAAGTGGCGAGACCACTGGTGTTTTTCAGTTAGAGTCTGGTGGTATGCGGCGAGTGGCAAAGACGTTGCAACCCAATCAATTTTCGGATATTACTGCTATGGTTGCGCTGTATCGTCCTGGACCCATGAACCTGATTCCTACTTTTATTGAAGGCAAACATAAACCCGAGTCAGTGGTGTATCCACATGAGTCACTCAAGCCTGTTTTGGAAGAAACGTACGGAGTGATGGTGTATCAAGAGCAAATTTTGCAAATTGCGAACGTGATGGCAGGGTACTCGCTCAGCGAAGCAGATATTTTGCGCCGCGCCATTGGCAAGAAAAAGAAAAAGTTGTTAGACGAAAATAAAAAACGATTTATTGAGCAATCAGTTGCGAAAGACTACACGAGAGCTGTTGCCGAAAAAGTGTGGGGCTTCATCGAAGCATTTGCTGACTACGGCTTTAATAAAGCGCACGCTGCGAGTTATGCCATGATCGCGTATCAAACTGCTTATCTCAAAGCAAACTTTCCTGCCGAGTACATGACTGCATTGATGAGTGTCGAGTCAGGCTCACATAATGCCAATCGTGATGAAAAAGTTGCCGTCGCGATTGAGTCAAGTAAAAAAATGGGTTTACTCGTTTTACCTCCTAATATTAATTTATCGGGCGTTGATTTTTTGTTAGAAAAAAATGACAAATCTGCTGGTGGATTAGCGATTCGCTTTGGTCTGAATGCAATTAAAAATGTCGGGACAGCAGCGATTGAAAGCATCGTTTCTACACGTCAAAAGGTTGGACATTTTTACTCATTTACGCACTTTTTAATTCACACTGACAATCGCAAAGTCAACAAAAAAGTGTTGGAGTCGCTCATTAAAGTAGGTGCGATGGACCAGTTTGGTACCCGTGCCAGTATGTTGGAGCAGCTAGAAGAAATTCGTAACAAAGTAACTCAGTATGACTCCGATGTCGAAGGGCAAGACCATTTGTTTGGAGGAGTTGAAGAAAAAACGCGTCAAGTGCAGGATACATTTAAACAACTGCCTGAGTATCCACAAGCCGAGCTTCTTTCTTTCGAAAAAGAGCTGCTTGGTATCTACCTCACCGACCATCCACTTGCCCAAGCACTTGACTACGTCCATAACAAAGCGGAAAAATCCATTGATGAAATCGACCTGAGTATTCATAAAGATAGCGTCTTCACTTTTGGCGGCGTCATCAGTAAATTTCGAGAAGTCACCACAAAAAAGACTGGTGCAAAGATGGGAATGGGCACTTTAGATGATCAAAGTGGCAGTATCGACTTCGTGATTTTTCCCAAACTGTATGAGCAGTACGCGGGCAAAATTCAAGCCGACATGGTAATGTTGCTGCGAGGCAAGATTGATGATCGTGATGACTCTGCACAATTGATCGTCGAAAAAATAACCATTCCTGAAGAAAACTTAGTTGCAAAAATGGATGATGGCAAAACGCATGAAGTATTTATTCCGCGGAAAACTTCGCAAGAAACACTTGTTGAAGTAGGAAAGTTACTCAAAGCTACACCGGGAAATGAACACGTGATTATTCTCATTCCCAACGGCGGCTCACCCAAAAGAATGGCCCTTCCGTATGGCATCGCTTGGAGTGAAGAACTGAAACAAAAAGTTGATGAGTTGCTTGCATAATTTCACATCCCTTTTTCACGCTAAAATCGGTTCCAAAAATAAAAAATCAAGAGTGTTTTTCGCGTTTTTTTGAAGGTAAAATTCGATCAATGTTCAATACTGGCATGCAATCATTAGCTACGAAGCAAGATGTCTACGACATCGTTGAAGAAGCATTCAAAAAATTCTCTGACGTTTTTCTAGAAGGCATTCAAAACATCGATAAGAAGAATGAAGCGCGCTTTGACCAAATCGAGACCAAACTTAAGTCACTCGAAAAAAGAATGGATCGGATAGAGAGCAGAGCTGAACACATCGAGTTTGACTATGATGACTGCCGCTCACGTATGGGAAATATTGAGAAACGCTTTTTTGACTTGCAAGACCGCGTCGCCGCGCGTGAAGGTCGAGTTGCTCACTTGAAAGGTCCATTCCAAAAAATCGAGATCAGAATCAAGCAAATTGAAAAAAAGATCGCAAAACTTGAGAAAAACGCAGTCTCTCGTAAAGAGTTTTCGAAACTGCAAGATAAAGTTACTAATTTTGCATTTTGACTTTTCAGATTTGATCGGTACAATGAAGTTCCATGATTCAACCCTTTCATGGAAAACCCACTGCTGGTAATTCTCCCAAGTTCATCTTCGTCTCAGGCGGAGTTCTTTCGGGACTCGGTAAAGGCGTTACAGCGGCCTCACTTGGCCTTCTTTTAAAGTCCCGTGGCTACAAAGTCACGAACATCAAATGTGAAAACTACCTTAACCTCGACTCTGGTAATATCAATCCTGTGGAGCATGGAGATGTTTTCTTGTGCGACGACGGTCTCGAAGCAGATCTAGATCTGGGCACGTATGAGCGTTTTCTCGGAGTCAATGTTGGCCAGAAAAACTTCACGACGATGGGCCAGATTTATCTCAAGGTGATTGAGGACACTAAAAATCTCTCTTTTAATGGTGCGACCGTTGATGCGATCCCATATGTTCCAGAAGAAGCCATTCGCCGGATCAAAAACGCAGCTGAAGGGTATGAAATTATCTTGATCGAACTTGGTGGCACAGTGGGCGAGTATCAAAACGCGATTTACTACGAGGCATACCGCATTATGAAGCTGCGTCAGCCCAAAGATGTCTTGCATGTGCATGTCACGTACTTTCCAAATCCCGCACATATCAATGAATTAAAGTCAAAACCCACCCAGCTCTCTGTGAAACTTCTCAACTCATTGGGCATTCAACCAGACTTTGTAGTTGGCCGCGCTGAGCGCCTTATTGATGACAAACGCAAAGAAAAAGTCGCCTTCTATTGCAATCTCGCAAAAGAAGACGTGATTTCCAGTCCAGATTGTCAAACTATCTACCAGTTACCGCTGATTTTTTATGATCAGCAGTTTGACAGTCGAGTCCTCGAAAAACTTAACCTCAAGCCCCGCAAAATCCAGATTGCTCCCTGGCGTGAACTCGTCGACAAAATCCTTTCAAAACAGCAAAAAACCGTTCAAATCGGCATTATTGCCAAGTACATCGCAACTGGTGACTACGAACTGACTGACTCTTATGCTTCTCTGCTTGAGGCACTCCGACATGCTTCTTGGCACAATCAAGTCAACTTAGATATTGTGTTCATCAATGCTGAAGAAATCGAGAAGAAAAATAAAAAAGCGTGGGCAGATCTGGAAAGAGTGCAGGGTATCATCGTACCAATTGGCTGGGGCTCACGCGGCGTAGAAGGCAAAATTGCCGCCGTACAGTATGCACGTGAGAAAAAAGTTCCTTACCTAGGTCTCTGCTATGGTATGCAAATGGCAGCAATTGAGTTCGCCAGAAATGTACTTGGTCTGACTACTGCAAACACTTGCGAAGTCGACCCCGTGACTTGTGATCCAGTCATTCATCAAATTCCTTTTGACGAGAAGTACCAGCGCATCAAAGGTGAGGGCGCAAGTATGCGTTTGGGTGCGTACGACTGTGTGGTCAAGAAAGGCAGTGTAACCGAGTCAATTTATCGAAAGCACAACGGCTTTAAGGATCCGCGCAGGCTGATTGTCTCTGAGCGACATCGCCATCGATATGAGTTTAATAATGCCTACCGCGCCAAGTTTGAAGAAGCAGGATTCGTCATCAGTGGCACTTCACCAGATGATTTTTTTGTGGAAATGATTGAGTTACCGGAGAAAACGCATCCGTTCTTCGTAGCTACTCAAGCACATCCAGAGTATAAATCTCGACCACTTGCGCCACATCCAATTTTTGTTGAGTTCCTGATTGCAGCACTCAAGGAACAAAAGAAAAAATGAAAACGACCACGATTCACGGTCAAAAGTATCTATGTTTAAGTTGGGATCAGGTTGGAGCGGAAGTTTTTTCGCTAGCGCAGGAGATTCTCAAAAGCAATGTGCAGTTCGACAGGGTGGTTGCTTTGGCCAAAGGCGGCTTAACATTTTCGCGTACCCTTGTGGATTATTTATCGATCAAAGAATTGAGCTCCATCCAGATCGAGTTTTACACAGGGATTGGAGAAGTCAACCGCACACCAGTGATTACCCAAACGTTACCCGTGTCTATTCGCAATGAACGCATTCTCATTTTTGATGAAGTGGTTGACTCTGGCGAGACCATGAAAATGGCGACGGAGTACTTGCATTACCATGGTTCTCGGGAGATTCACACTGCCACACTGGCAACCAAAACATGGGCTAAGTTTTCTGTTGACTTCTCAGCATTTACCACCGATGCCTGGATTGTATTCCCTCATGAAAACCGCGAAAGCATTCGCCTGCTGAGTAAAATGTGGGCAGAAAAAGGCGATTCTCCAGATGTAATTCGTCGCCAATTGCTTGAAATTGGTCTTCCCAAAGATGAAGTTGAATTCTTTAGCCAAATTGAGTAAAATACTACTCTTTACAGAGAGTAAACTATGTCACAGTATCTTAACTACCAAGGCCAAACTATTTCTATTGGCGACACCGTCCGTGTTCATCAACGTATTGTCGAAGAGAAGAAATCGCGCATTCAAGTTTTTGAAGGCGTCGTCATTGCAATTCGTGGCAAACAAAATGGCCGTTCTTTTGTGGTTCGCAAAATTGCCAGTGGCAGTATTGGTGTTGAGAAAATCTTCCCAGTCATGCTCCCTTCTATCGAAAAAATCGAAGTGAAGCGCAAGGGACAGGTTCGACGCAGTAAGTTATACTACCTCCGTGAACGCATCGGCCGTGCAGCCTCCAAAGTCCGCGAAAAGAGTACTGTCTTCGAAACAGAAGCTGCAGCATAATTTTAGCTTGGGTGAACAAGGCGAGCAGCGGGCAGTAGAGTTTCTCCAGAAGAAGAATTTTCAGGTTTTAACGACAAATTTTCGCGCCGGTAATCAAGAAATTGATATTATTGCTTTGGATCTAGGCGTTGATGAACTGGTTTTTATCGAAGTTAAAACACGCAGTCAAGACTTTTCTGGTAATCCCTCTGGAGCTGTTGGATATCTAAAACTGAAATCAATGAAACGTGCGGCAGCCGCGTACCTTCGTTCTCATCCCCAAAAAGAGTTGCTATACCAAAAAGACTACCGATTTGATATCATAGCCATCTTGCCAAACTCCGTGGACCACTACCAAAATGTGACGTGGGGAATGGTAAAATAGCGCAGTTATCTGCATTTTGGCCGGCCCCATCGTCTAGTGGCCTAGGACATCTGGTTTTCATCCAGAAGATCTCCAGTTCGAATCTGGATGGGGTCACCAACAACCAATGTCCGTCTATAGACGGACATTCTAAAATGTGCTACTATGCAAGCACAATGAAAAATACTTTACTCTCAGAACTCAATCCTTGGTGGGATGACAAAAATTTCAGGTTTGCTGTTAGAGAACGTAAGCAATATAGCAATGATTTTCAAATATCTGAATCAGTATTGCCTCAAAGCACCGTAGATATTCTGATTGGACCTCGAAGAGTAGGCAAAACTTCTCTCATGCGAAGTGTCATTAATTACTTATTAGATAAGGATATAAAAAACAAAAATATTCTTTACTTCACATCTGACAATATTCTTTCTAACCAATATAACTTAGAAGAAATAATCAGGGAATTTCTCGATAATATCGCAGACAAAAAAACAAAACAAAATTTCATTTTCATTGACGAAATACAGGACCTGCAATCCTGGGCGCAGACAATTAAATATTTTCACGATAACTTCCACATTCAATTCATGCTCACTGGTTCATCAAGTTTAATCCTCAATAAAGATGCCTCAAAACTGACGGGGAGATTTAAATTATTCGAAGTTTTAGGATTAAATTTTAGAGAATATTTAGATTTTAGTAATAAAAAATTATTTAAAACTCTCGCCAAAAACAATGAGTTGTTAGAAGACTATTTATATAGTGGGGGGTATCCAGAATATGTTTTAACTAGAGACTCTGTGAAACTAGATAACGCAATAGATGCCACATTGTATCGAGACTTATTAAATATTTATGGAATACGCAATCCACAATTCCTTGGTCAACTTTTAGATTATTTAGCTGACAAGGTCACTACGCCAGTGAGTCCTGTCCGAATTTCAAAAGATCTGAAAGTTACTGACGAAACAGCGAAGTTTTACCTACAGTATTTACAAGATGTGTATTTGATTTATCCGGTATATAAGTACGGGTACTCAAATAAAATTACAAAAAGCTCATTACCAAAGTATTATTTTTCTGACACAGGAGTATTAAATTCACGAAGTCTTAATAAAAAAATTGGTTTATTTGCCGAAAATGCAGTGTATCTCCATTTGCGACGTCAAACTTCACGAAAAGAATTTTCAGATATTTATTACTATGATGATAATCAAGAGATAGATTTTTATTTACCGAGAGAGAAAAAATTTGTTGAGGTGAAGTATAAAGATGATGTAATGGAGGACGAAATAATTAAATATTTAAAACAACCCCACCTCTCAATATATGTGAAAAACAAACTCAATGTTGATTGCCGAACTTCTTATCCTGAGATGGACTTCGAAAACATAGTCGATATATTACTCATGTAAACGTACATGAAACTCATGAATCGTATATCCTGCACTTTTACGTTCACCTGCAAAAGTACTCATACGCTACTCATAAGGTACTCATAAATCAAGAGGTAATTTGGCAAATATTTCAGGAGTAATTCTCTCCTAAGCTGAATATCATTGTTATAGGTTGAGAGTTAAAGTTGCTTACTCAATCTAACAGCTTGCTCGACCCCATTCTGTACATTTGGAAGTAGTTGCAAATTTGATAGTGCAGTCATTTCCACCCATTCTGGCACCGCTTCATTAGTACTGACTAAAGTCCCAACATATGCATAAAATAAGAAAACATACCAAATAAATTTTTTTTCTCCGTCCTTTTGTTCAATAATTGCATAATATGGTTTTTCAAATTGAATAAGGTTTCCTTCGGTCGTCGTTAGACCTGTCTCCTCGTAGCTGCTTGTTCTTTTGTTTCTCCGGGTTCAATTCGGCCTGCAGGTAAACATCCCAGTTTTATGATTCGACGCAGTACCGTTTTTGACTAGCAGCACTTTGTTACCATCTAAAGTAATTACCCCTACAGTGTGTATTTCTTCCATACAATAAATATTTTAACACTGCAATACGAGATACGGATACTCTTCGCTCTTTTCTATCTGGAATTTTTAATCTCCTCCACAATCTCCGCCAACACTTTATATGATTCCATAAACCCCTGCAACATGTTCGTACCACTCTCGGCTGGGTCACAAAAAAATTCTCCTAAAAACTCCTTCGGGTATTGTTTCTGATTGACATACGCGTCTTTTATCTCTTATTCTAGATGCATATTATTTTTATAGGGACTATATGAATTCTCCTGGCATTAGTAAAAAAGCAAATAGCTTTGCAAAAAAAAGTATGCATACTAAGTATATTTTAGGTGCAGTTGCGTTAGCAGTAGCATCAATGGGTGCGCTTGTTGCAGTCGCCGTTGTGGGTCTTCCTCAAGAATTGAGACAGCAGGCATCAACTACTTGTACGACAAATAGATGCTATAAAAATGCTGGTTGCGAAAGTGCTCCAGGTGGTTGTGATAATACAAACAATTGGACATGTGTAGATGTTCCTACAGCTTGTCCAGGAGCCCCTGCAGTTCCAGATCAAACGGGTTCTCCAGTCAGTGGATCATCGAGTAATGGGGGTGGAGAAGGTGGAGGAGGTGGTGCTCCAGCTATCACAGGTGCTCAATTAAGAGCTGTAAAATGTCGAAAAGATCCTAAAGACAAACACTGTACTTCTTCGGGTGACAAATGGGGCAAAGGGGGTTCGCATGGCTCTTCAGCTAGTGAACCATCGGGTAGCACACATGGCCCTTCAACTGGTGAACCATCAGGTACGGGTAGTAATGGAAGTGGAGGAAGCGGTTCCCAACCTTACATTGGTCCTCAGTAAATCAAATTAGTAAGTAATAAACTTTAAAAACCGGGTTTGCAAAAGCCCGGTTTTTGGATAAAAACCTTTATATGCATGAATTCACACATCCCAAAGATAGACCACCTTATAAACCACTTTTACCCCCACTCCCAAGTCTGCAATCCTTTTTGGAAGCTTATGACCTTGATTGTGAATTACCTGACCTTCCTCTTGGATATAGGATCCTTTATCACCTGCATCGCTTTGACTCTAAATTTTTTAATGAGCTAATTGAATTAATAGAAAGTGAAAAATTTATTCAAAATTATTTCCTACCAATTATTCAGCTGGAATTACTTTTGGCAATAGACGCAACTACCGACAGAGGTCAAGAACTAGCTGATGCGCTTACTGAATTAGGAAAACAAGTTGATACTCCAATATATTCAGAGAAAAAAAAGCTCATTACAACTGCAAATAGTAATTTAAATGATTTTTATAATTCTGTTCACAAAGCACTGAATCTTCTCGGAGTTGAAATCCCTGAGAAGTAAAACTCCCTTAATCTACGCTATACACCCTCAAGTCACCATCTTCTTTCCCCACTTTTAAGTGGGGAAACTTAAAGCCGTGAGAAATAATTTTGGCTGATGGCTTTAGTTCAGCACGTAGCTTTTTTTCCAGTCTGGGCATAATGCGTGTAATTCCATATACAACTACTAAATCATAATCCGAAAAATCAGCTTGCCAAAAGTTGCGGCAAAAAAAGCGAGTTCGACGCTGTGCACTCCGATCATTTCGAAAACTCCACCAATTAAATACACGCGACCTCCAGACTAAAAATGGATTAATTTCTATTCCATCTGCATGATATCCCATCTTTGCAAACTCAATCACAATCCGACCGTCACCAGATCCAAGATCAAGCACTCGAGCATTTTTTTTCAATTTGAGTAAGCCTACCATTCTTTTCACTTTTTTCATGGGAGTTGGTGCATAAAAAGCGCCCATAAACATTGCGTAAAAGAAAAAAGGGAAAGCTGCTAAGTTCACAAGAAGCGAAAGAAGTATTAAAGATAACAATATACACAATCCTATTTGATAGATTAAAACCATAAAGCGCTCCCGTTTAAAAGAGCATTGTACTTTATAATTACGCAATGAAGAAGTCGACCCTTTTCATTTTATTTTTGCTTTTGTCAGCTGCGACTTGCATTTTTTTTCTTTTGCAAACACAGGGCGAGAAGCAATCTGTGCCAAATGACTACGTCGCTCATACCCATACTGTTTTAGGTGTGCAAACCAAAAACAGCGACTGTGTGGCGTCTGGACCCTTGCCTGATCCGGCGTGTACGCCAGGCGCGATCTTTCCCGAAGCCACGAAAGAGCAAATTTGTGTTTCCGGGTACTCCCAAACTGTGCGCAATGTTTCTACGCAACTCAAGAAGCAAGTGTACGAAGAATATGGCATTGCGTCTCACCAACCTGGCGAGTTTGAAGTTGACCATTACATCAGTTTAGAGCTCGGCGGCTCGAACGATATTTCCAATTTGTGGCCAGAGCCGGCATCGCCAAAACCAGGATTTCACGAAAAAGATGAAGTCGAGAACTATCTTCATGATCAAGTCTGTGCGGGAAAAATGAGTTTGCAAGACGCCCAAAGTATTATTTCGACCAATTGGCTGAGCGTGTACAACAAAATTCATCCATGATTCATACTGCTGAAGCAAAAGAACTTCTTCGCCACTCAATGAAAAAAAATCTCAACAGCTTAACGCCAGTTGAGTATCGAGAACATAGCTTAGCAATATCCGTTCAGCTCATGCATTGGAATAGCCTTGCCGAGAAAACTGTGATCCTCACGTATCAACCCTTAAACCGCGAACCAAACATTTTTCCTTTAGTAGAGTTTTTACGCTCGCAACAAAAAAGCGTGGACGTTCTGTCTACTGGGAAGCATGAAATTCAACATGTCGGGAATCCAGAAATTATTCTGATTCCTGGCCTAGCATTTGATAAAAAAGGCTTCCGCTTGGGCTCTGGTCAAGGATACTTTGATCGTTTTTTGGCGACCTTACCGAAAGAAACGTTAACTGTCGGCATTTGTTTTGATATGCAACTTCTTCCTGAAATCCCCACTGAAGAACATGATGTACCAGTCCAATACATTGTGACGGAAACCCAGATTCACAAGATTTAAACTTGACAGTTCGGACAAAAAAACGTTCCTCGTCCGGCTAACTTGATTTTTTGAATTGGAGCACCACAATTAGGACACGGCTCACCTTTACGTCCATACACTCGCAGCACTTCTTGATAATGACCCGACATTCCAGTGACGTGTACGTACTTTCCGTGGACAGTTGCTCCACCTTTTTGAATCCCGAGCGCAATCACTGTTTGAATACTTTCGAGAAGTTTTTTCTGCTCAACTGGGCTCAGAGAAGCTGCTGGTCTCAAAGGAGAAATCCGCGCCAAGTTTAGTGCATCGCAAGCATAAATATTACCGACACCAGCGATAACTTGATTATCCATAATCAGTTGTTTAATAGGGACGTTGCGCTTGGCAATTTTCTCTGCAAAATAGGGGAGAGTTATTTCGCTACTATTGGCATCAGGAGCTAAGAGCGCAAATTCTTGTGCAACTTCTTCATCATTCATTACCTTCATCCAACCGAAAATTCGTTGATCATTAAAAAAAAGCTGTGTTCCATCAGTAAACTTAAACATCACGCGAGTATGTTTACTTGGTAAGTGATTTGTCCAGTCGGCAGTTGGATGGCCGCCACCTACGCGTGTCTGCCCATCAACAAAGATCAGCTGACCAGACATTTTTAAATGAATCAATATATTCAGGTTATCGGCAAAACGCAAACGAATAATTTTTGACCGTCTTGAAACTTCTTTAATCTGCTGTCCCTCAACTTTGACCACTTCGCCAACCCAACTTTTGGATTTAAAAACCGTTACCTTCTGAACTATCTTGTCGGCGATGACCGCAGATAATTGTCGGGTAACGGTTTCAACTTCTGGAAGTTCTGGCATCCAGAGTATTGTACTATGATTTATTTAACGACCAAAACACCCTTCATTGTTGCTGAGTGTGGATCACAAATGTAGTCATACGTTCCAGCTTTCATTGGCGCGGTAAATGTTGCTGACTCGTCTTTACCTAACAAAACAGTTTTGAAACTATTATCTTTGGCATGAACATCGTGACGGACGGTGTCATGGTTAACAACTTTGACAGTTTCACCAGGTCTGACGGTGAGAGTTGCCGGCGAAAATTTGTAGTTCGAGATTTCAATCATTGCTTGAGCCTGGGGAGCTGGCGTAGCAGACGCTTGAACCATTGCAGTTGGTGCTGGTTGACCAGTCAATTTACGAATCAGACTTTTGGTCTTTGTACAGCCACTCAAAAGAATGACCCCAGTTAAAGAAAGTAACAACACCTTTTTCATACTCCTCCTTCATTTTTTTACTAAAAAAAGTATATCATAAAGCCATGTTCTTTGATTTCACTTTACGCGCACCAGACTTTCCACCTACATTACAATGGCTCAATACCAAAGAGCCACTTTCACTCAAGCAGCTGCGCGGGCACGTGGTCGTCTTGGATTTTTGGACGTACTGCTGTATTAACTGCATTCACATTTTGCCGGATTTGAAGTGGCTGGAAGAAAAGTACAAAGACCAACCAGTCGTGGTCATTGGTGTACATGCGGCAAAGTTTTTAAACGAACAAAAAATTGAAAATATTCAGTCAGCAGTCACACGCTACCAAATTGATCATCCAGTAGTAGTCGATAACCAGCACAGTATTTGGGATAGCTTCAGCGTGCGCGCTTGGCCAACATTTGTGGTCATCGATCCAGAGGGAAGCGTGAAAGCACATTTTTCGGGTGAAGGTCATCGACAAGATTTAGATAACGCGATTCAAAAAATTTTGGTAGAAGCACGGCACAAACATACTCTCTCCAAATCAAAGATCGTGATTGAAAAAAATCCAGAACAAATGACGGGCGCATTGTCTTTTCCTGGGAAAATCTGCCTTGATCTCTCGCAAAAACAGTTATTTATTTCTGACACAAATCATCATCGCATTCTCCATACACAATTTATTACGCCAACCAAAGTCGAAGTGAAAGCAATTATTGGTTCAGAAAAAGCCGACCTGATTGATGGCGAGTATCGGCATGCAGCGTTTCATCAGCCACAAGGGTTGTGCTTAGACGAAAATGAGCAGGCATTGTATGTCTGTGATACTGAGAATCACTCGCTCCGAAAAGTAGATTTAAAGTCCAAAGTTGTGAGCACTATCGCAGGCACAGGCAAACAAGCACGTTGGGGCGATCGGGGTGGGCCAGCCCGCCAAACTGCACTCAGTTCACCTTGGGATATTGTGATGCAGATCGTGCGCCAACAACCTGTTTTTTATCTTGCTATGGCGGGGGCACATCAAATTTGGCAGTATGATCCAGGAAGTGGCAATGTCGTGGCCTGGGCAGGTAACGGCCAAGAGAATATTGTGGATGGGCCCCGTACTACTGCGCAACTTGCACAAACGAGTGGACTAAGTTTGTGCCGTGAAAATATTTACTTTGCCGATAGTGAAGTTTCTGCGGTGCGTCAATTAAACTTGAAGAGTAATGAAGTCACTACCTTAATTGGCCACGGTTTATTTACATTTGGCCTGCAAGATGGCAATTTTGATGATGCGTTGCTTCAGCATCCGCTCGGTTTGCATGCTGAAGGGGAGTTAATTTATGTTGCTGATACGTACAACCACGCGCTACGGCTCATGAACCTGAAAACGCGCCAAATTTCTACGTTAATCAAGCGAGAGGCCCATAACGTATGTTCAATTAATGATAAAAACTGCGACATCTTGCCTCTGAACGAGCCCAATGACGTTAAGAAAATGGATGACTATTTATATATTGCTGATACGAATAATCACTTGATTCGTGCGTATAACCTCAAGCAGAAAACACTGGAGGATGTGGAAATTATCGGTCTTTAGATGGATTTTGCTATTCTTGCTGGCGCAAAAGCTTGCTATAATCTCAGTCTCACTCATGGGTCGGTAGCTCAGGTGGTTAGAGCATCTGCCTTTTAAGCAGAGTGTCGTGGGTTCGAGTCCCACCCGACTC
>PJMF01000009.1 GCA_003173865.1 Minisyncoccota bacterium | reverse complement strand
TCAGGGTAGCTCAACCGGTTAGAGCGCCACACTCATAACGTGGAGGTTGGGAGTTCGAGTCTCCCCCTTGACACTCAGGTCTTCACCGAGCCCCTATGACAGCATATCGACTGCCTTCTCTCTTCCGTCAACCACTTTTTTGGGCATATCTCTTTTTCTCACTTTTTGTTCGTTTTTATAACTTTCAGCGTTCGCTCTACTTTATTTATGATCAAGGCAGGGATGCGTTAGTCTTGCAAAAAATTGCGCATGGCCATTTAGTATTGGTTGGCCCAACTACTGGTCTTGGCGGCTTATTCCTGGGCCCGCTGTGGTTCTATGTGTGTTTACCAGGCTTTTTGGTTGGGGGCGGAAATCCGTATGTGACTTCGCTATGGCTCATATCAATCTCCAGCCTCGCCCTCCCCATGTTTTGGTATCTGGCTCACCAACTATTCGCAAATAAATGGTATGCCTTCTTATGTGCAATCTTATTGGCAATAGTGCCTGGAAGTATTACAGCGAGTACTTTTGTCTGGAATCCCTTGATGTCCGTCCCACTCATGACTGGTGCACTCCTTTGCATTTGGAAAGGGCGAGACTCTTTAAAGTGGTTCGCTACGGGATTTTTCCTGTTGGCACTTACCCTCCAAAGTGAGTTTGCCTACGCCATCTTTTTCTTGCCAGTACTGTTTGCCTGTATTCCATGGATTCGCAAACATTTTGCATGGCAAGATTTTTCCGTGGCTGCAGCAGTGGTTGCCATTACGCTTGTGCCCCAGTTTGTCTTCGATCTGCGAAATCACTTCATTATGACCACTTCGCTGCTTCACTCTCTAGGTGATACGTCGCAATCAATTCCTTGGTCTCAGCTCTTTGATCAGCGACCTCATCAACTAGCGGACGTTACGAGTGAATTACTATTTGGTCCAGGATCGGCATCGAGCATTTCGACGCTGACGATTCTTTGTCTGATGTTGATGGCATTTTTTGGATTTTTAAAAACCGATAGAGAAAAAGATAGCAATATGTTTTTGTGGAAACTCACTGCTCTCTTTGCTATTATTCCGTATCCATTTTTTATGCTCTGGCGGGGAAATCATGGGTATTTTTTCTCGTACTATGTCACTGCGCACTTTGTTTTTTTGGTACCAATGGTTGTTTTTGGGATTCAACAAGTTGTCTTACTTACCAAACGAAAATCAAAAACGCGATATCTCGCTTATGCAGCGAGTTGTTTAGTAATCGTTTATTTCTGCTTGGCTGCCTTCCATCACTGGCAAGGAACAATTTTGAATCCAGAAAACAATGCTGGTTTGGCTAAAATGGAAGCAGCAATCAATAAAGTCTACGACTGGCAACAAGAAGATAACGTGAGCCAAGCCACAATCAGAACATACACTGCTAATATTTACACCGAACAATATGATTACTTATATCAGTGGATTGCTCAGCAAAGGCATGTAACTGCTCCACGCACCGTGAGCTCCCCCACTGATAAAATTTGGTACATCATCATCGAATCACGTGACACGGTACCAAAAATCTTTTTTGATCCGTGGTATACCGAAGCGACTAAAGGTGGTACTCTTGTGCGCCAAGAAAAAATTGGTGTTCTTACTTTAGAAACTTGGAAAAAATCCTAGAGGATTGCCTCTATTATGTTGAAAAAAAATTCCTATCAACTGGAATGCTTATTTTTACTCGGTGTTTTTTTAGTAAGCGTTATCATTCGTTTTTACAAACTGCCGCAAAATCTTTTTTTTGGATATGAACAAGGGCGTGATGCTCAGATTATTCTTGATATTTGTAAAAATTATCAATTCAAGTTAGTTGGGCCAAAAACAGATTTAGAAGGAATTTATCATGGCGCATATTATTATTATTTGTTGATAATTCCATATTTTTTCAGCAATGGAAATCCGTTGGCGGCAAGTTTTGTGCTCATTCTGATCAGCAGTACTCTTCCGATCATTGCCTATTTTTTTGCTAAAAAAATGTTTCACTCTATCTCTTGGGCAATTGTCACCGCGATCTTATTTTGTGTAAGTTATAAATTTATTATTTTTTCGCGATGGTTATCAAATGTAGCACCTGCAATTCCAATTCTTGCGCTTTCTTTTTATTTTTTATGGTTATTTCAAACTGAAAAAAAACAACGCTTCTTCATTTTTGCAGTTGTCTGCGCCGCGTTCGCGGCGCAGTTCGAGATCATCCTTGTCCTCTTTTTGAGTTGGAGTTTTTTGCTTTTATGGATCACGCGCGTGGTCTCTTTTCCCAAAATCAAAACCTGCCTCCTCAGTTGTTTCTTTCTCATGCTGATCTTTTTGCCACACATTATTTTTAATTTTCGGAATCAAAATACATTGATTCAAACAGCTTTACTATCTACCCAAGCTCTCAATGATCAACAAAAGCCAAGCTTCAACTCCACACTTTTTGCATACTCTCAACAGTATCAGCGAGTGTTTCAAAGGAGCCTTTCTTTGCCAAGTTCACAAGACGCGCTTTTGATTACACTTGTCATTATTTGTAGTGGTTTATTCCTCATTCTTGAACAAAAAAAACTGCGCGCATTTGAAATTTTCTTTCTCGTGATTTTGATTTTCATGACCTTACCACTACTTCACTTTCCTCAACAAATTGATTTAGATCAATTGTATTTAGGCGTTGGCATTCCGATGATTTTACTTGCCGTTTTAGGTTGGAAAGCACTCTGGCAAAAAAATTGGGGCAAGTGCTTGCTCGTAGTTCAAGCATTGATACTCATCCTCGGAGTATCGCAAAGTTTTCATAAGTTGCGTACAAATCAAGATACTTTTTTTATCACCGTTCAAGAAGGAATGAATTATGCTGATCAAACTGCACTTTTAAAGTACGTGCACCAAGATGCCGCGGGCCAAATTTACCGTCTGACCCCTTTGACAATTCCTTACCTTCATCCTGAAGGATGGCAGTATTTACAGAGCTATTTTTTTCCAAACTCTACTGACGATGGTTCAAAACTTGTCTACGTTGTCATTGAAAAACAAGTTGAACCATATTGGCAAAAGAAGTGGACCGAAGATTTAGGGAAATCAACTTTAGTTGAAGAAAAAACATTTGGACAATTACGACTCGAAAAAAGATTACTTCAATAACTACGTAAATCCAAGTGCAACTGAGTATTTGTCCACAAATTCTTGTGTTTGCGCTTGATTTTTTTCTTCTAAAAGCGCCCGTAGTAATATCCCTCGGGCTGCAAAGACACCAAGCTTTTTTCCATTGATCAGAAGCACTTTTTCATCAACAAGTTCCCGTGTGTTTACACTCGTGAGCGAGGCGGAGTAGCGATCACTCGTCTCACCAATTAAGCAACGACTCACGACCATGACTAATTTGTTTTCTCGGACAGCTTTGAGCACAGCTCGTCGAATGGGTAACGATGCATTTCCTAATGCGTGCGCCGCAATAATTACTGCTTTGAAACTTGGATCTTCCAGTTTTTTCACTTCAAGCTCAATTGGGTTCGCGTGACCTAAATCGAGTGTTACTATCTGTTGAAGCGCAGTGTTGATTTGTGAAGCACTCCAAGAAGAACTTTCTATTTGAGCTTTCGCCATTGACTTAAGAGTGTCATTTTTAAGATTTTTTTGTGTACGATGTGGTGAAAAAAAAGTCACCATGCCCTCAAGAGATTGAGGATCTTCATGTGGATCAATTTTTACCATGTCGCTACCGCGATAGATAAAGTTATTAAAGATATAGTACGCTCCTGCAGGAAGGTGCATACGAGCAGCCTGCGCCGCATCTGAGAAATTTTGAGGAGCGTCGGAATGCGCTTCACGGTAACTACGATTTGCTCCCGTCAGTAGGAAAGGTGCATACCCACTCCCAAAAAGAAGTGGATCGAGCAAACCAAGAAAGATATCAGTTGTATCTGTTCCAAATCCCGCAATGATTGGTCTGGTTGGTGCATCCTGAAATGTTTTTAAAATGTATGCCAAAAGTGGCGCCATATATGCTGCTCTCAAATGTGAACTATCACCACTGAACAATGGGAAAAAAGGACCCGAAATTATTTTTTGAATGCCTTTTGCCCAAAATAAATGTGCACCTAATCCTTCTTGTATTGGTTGCACTTCTGACCATTTTTTCTCGAGAATTTTCATTAACTCGAACTCATTATGATCAACGCTTTTTTCGAGTTCTTCAACTGCTGTATCATCAAGTTTTCCACTCCCTTTAAATCCTTGTGGCGTCGCAATCATGTCCCAGGTACCACCAATTTTCAGAAAAGTGACTGGTTGAGGAACCACTGTTTCAGCAACCTGCGTGGACAACTCAATCATTGATGAGGTAAACAACTCTACCGGCTCGACTTCAAACGCCTTTGCTAACTTCACAATCGTGGCGAGCGTAATGTTGCGCTCACCTTTTTCAATTCCAGAAATAAAACTGCGATGCACACCAATTCTCTTCGCTAGATTTTCTTGCGTTAACTTCTGTTTTTTGCGGAGCGCAATAATAGATTGCCCAAACGATTGATTTGTCATGCTTGTCATATGATGCATAAAATACACAAGTTACTTAAAATAGACAAGTGGGGAAAAGAATTTATAGTAAAGACAATTTTTCTAGAGAAAACAATGCTCCAGGAGTAAGCACGTCTTTCATTTGCTTTACTTCTTCAAGCGAAAAAAACGCAACTTCCTCCACTTCTAAAGGATTGGGCAGAAAGGGGCCGTCGTGCTGAGTAGTAAACAAATAATCTATTTCTGTCTCTCTGGGATCTTCATATAAAAACTTCATTTTGAATTCCGGTTGAATGTGAGCTCCAATTTCTTCGATTGCTTCCCTGGTGATTGCTTCTGCGGGAGTTTCTCCCTTATTCACATGCCCACTGGCGGAAAGCGTGTAGAAACCAGGATATGTATCTTTGGTAAGACTTCTTTTTTGTAATAAAATTTCTCCGCGATCATTGAAGATCACCAAACCTGCCGAACGATGAATAAGCGTCTTGTCGTGATGGCATTCGTAACGCGTTTTATATCCAAGTACCATGTCATTCTCATCAACCACAATAAACATTTCTTGTTGATTGTCAGTCGTTTTCATCTTTTTTATTTTAACATTAAAAAACTCCCCCACTTTCGCGGAGGAGTTTTTCATTAACTTCTTAATAAGAAGGTAGCTCACTGAGAAAAGACTTGAGCGCTGTGTGAGTATCTTCGAAGACTTCGGTGCGATCTCGTCTTTTCGAAGTGAGTCTACCTTCGTAGACTACATCATCCCATCCATACCACCCATTCCTCCAGCTGGAGCAGCTTTCTTTTCTTCTGGAAGATCTGTGATTAAGCACTCTGTCGTCAAAATCATTGAAGCCACTGAAGCGGCGTTTTGTAACGACGCAATTGCGACTTTCGCTGGCTCAATCACACCGGCCTTCACCATGTCACCAAATTCATTGGTCATCGCGTTGAAACCATAAGAAGGATCATTTTTGTCAGCGACAACGCGTACGACCCATCCTTCATCAGTACCGGCATTGCGTGCAAGCATCCTGAGCGGCTCTTCCAACACAGAAGCGATCAAATCAATTCCTGATTGCTCATCTTGAGAATCAGTCTTGATTTTGCTCAAAACTTTTTTCGCTTGAATAAGCGTCACTCCACCGCCAGGAATAATGCCTTCTTCAATTGCGGCTTTGGTTGCACCTTTGGCATCCTTGACGCGCTCTTGAAGCTCCTTCATTTCTACTTCAGTTGCGGCACCAACTTGGATAACTGCGACACCGCCAGTGAGTTTTGCTTTGCGCTCTTCTAATTTTTCCGTATCGAAACTTGAAGTTGATTTCTCAATTTCATTTTCAATTTGCGCAACGCGCGCGGCGATGTCGTTTTTCTTGCCTTTGCCACCCACGATACGTGTAGTGTCTTTGGAAGCACGAACTGAGTCAGCTTGACCCATGTCTGCAACGTCAGCTGTCTTGAGGTCACGACCAGTATCAGTCGAGATAAACGTTGCTCCAGTTAACACCGCGATGTCTTGCAACATTGCTTTGCGACGATCACCAAATCCAGGAGCTTTGACGGCCAGAACATTGAACGTACCACGCAGTTTATTTACTACGAGTGTGGTCAATGCTTCGCCATCCACTTCATCGGCAATGATGACAAAGTTCTTCGTCACCTGCATTAATTTCTCCAGCAAAGGCAACAGATCTTGAATTGAAGAAATTTTTTGGTCAGTCACTAAGATATATGGATTTTCGATCACTGCTTCCATTTGATCTGGATTTGTGACGAAGTATGGTGAAGCATACCCTTTGTCGAACTCCATTCCTTCGCGGTGATCAATGGTAATTTCCATCGTCTTACCTTCTTCAACCTCAACAACGCCATCTTTGCCAACTTTTTTCAACGCTTCGGCAACTTTTGCACCGATGATCGGATTTTGTGCTGAGATGGTGGCCACTTTTTCCCAGTCATTTTCTTTGACTGGTTTGGCTAAGCGACGGATCTCGGCAACGACTGCTTCAACTGCTTTGTCGATACCACGCTTCATCATCATGGGGTTGGTACCAGCGGTCACGTACTTCATACCTTTTATAGAAATTTGTTGGGCGAGTAATGTTGCGGTGGTGGTACCGTCTCCTGCAGCGTCATTGGTTTTAGAGGCTGCTTCTTTGACGAGCTGAGCACCCATGTTTTCAAATGGATCTTCGAGTTTAATTTCTTTGGCGACAGAAACACCATCGTGAAGGACAGTTGGTGCGCCCCATGATTTGTCTATTGCAACATTGCGGCCTTTTGGACCAAGCGTCACCGTCACGGCTGAAGCCAATTTATTAATACCAGTTAACATTTTTTGACGAGCGTTATCGCCGAATGCGAGTTGTTTTGCTGCCATATTTCTCCTTCTATATATATGTAAGTTTGCAGAGTTTCAGAGTTACAAAGTGGTAACTGTGTTTCTGACTCTGTTACTTAATAACTGCTAATATGTCTTCAAACTTTAAAAATTGATACTCCACATCCCCAATTTTAAAATCATTTCCACCCCATTTTTTGTAGATCACTTGGTCGCCTTTTTTGACTGGTGCCATAATCTCTTTCCCATCTACATATACTGCACCACCTACAGCCAAGACTGTTCCATGCTGTGGCTTTTCGTCATGAGAATCTGGCAAAATAATCCCCGAAGCAGTTTGCTTTTGAGTTTTAGCAGGCTCAACAAGCACATAGCCTGCTAACGGTTGTAGTTGAGAGACACTTAAAGTTCCCTTCATGAGACCTCCTCTAAAGTTTTTTTACTTGTTTAATCAAGTTTTTTTGATAATTCAGTCGAGGCTGAGCAGCACCTGCAACTAGCAGCTAGTATATGCAACTGCTAAATTTCTGTCAACGGGGGTGTTGAAGTTATTTGGATATATTAAACGGTTTTTGAGCAGCATTTCTTGCAGCTCTATTTAAGAGATCTTGAGTACGTGCCTGTCCAGCAAGTATGTATGCTAAAGTTATCACCTCTCCTGTCTTTGCAAAATTGAAATCTTCGAGAGTTTCTCGATTGCACAGTGCTCCATTTTTTAAAAGGTAGTAGTCGTCAGTAACTTGAATTGCTTTGACATCAGGAAAATATCTTTTTCTCCATTCACTAAATATCTGCGCACACGCATTTTGTAGAGCTCGTTGTAATTTAGGTCCTTGAGGTGGTTTATTACGATTTTCGAGAAGCTCCTTTACTTGAGAGAAAATTCCACCCAAACCGGATCTCTGACTTACTCTTTTAACTATGTCAGCTTTTTCTTGTACGACATCCTGCTCCATGAGGTGCAGTCTTTGATTTATAAGCTCACGAAGCTTAGGGAATGTTTCCGCCACATAAGCATCTTGAGTAATTGGGTGTGTATCGTGCCTTTGAACACTACGCTCTTGATTAAACATACGTACTTACTCCTCAGGCCTTACAACCACATGCGGAGCAGCCTGACTAATCATCGCCACATCTTCCTTGAGGATTGTCTCTTCTTTGCCCTTGGGGTGCAGAAGTTTCACTTCCGAAAGCAAAAAGCCTTCGCAGTTGAGACCACGATTCTTGAAGTGCTCGTTGAGATCTTCACGAATAATTTGTTCGATTTGAGTACGATTTTGTTTAATTTGGTCGAGAGTTAACTCGGCAAAAGCAGAGGCAATGCGACTGCGCGAAAAAGGTCGGACTACTTTTGAGACGACGTTTTCACCTAAATTTTCCCAGAGTTCAGGCGCATTATGACGGTCGATTCTAAAAAGAATTGATCCTTCAATCGAAATATCTCTTCCATCATTGGTATTAGTAATGACCGGTTGGTCACCAAGTGCCTCTTTGTTCGCAGAAAAATCAAAGTCACGGCGAATTGAGTACTCCAGAATTTGAGCATTGAAAAGCTTGGCAACTTGCCAAAAAGGAATCTTCAAGTGCAGACCAGGTCCCCAGACGCGCGGCAAAACACCCCGACCACGGTCGTAGACGCAAGCAACATGACCAGGCGGGACGGAGATAAAAAATCCCCCCACCACCTCATCAACCATGAACGACACCACTAAACGGTCAAATTCCATGCGTCTATTATATACTGTCACGGCCGGAAGTGTGGAATGAGCAAAAACTCAAACTTCAGTTTACAAGTTGCGATCGTCTGTTAAAATAGCTGAAAGTTTTCGTGGCTTTTTATTAAAAATGAAAAAAAGAGGAGGCTGGTATGATAAACCCAGCAGAACTGAGAACACCAGCACAGATTGTAGAAGAACTCAATGAAAATACTCAAACTGTTATATCTAATCCAGAATCTTTCGGAAAAAAAGGCAGTCAGAAATTTATAACAGCTGCAATTGTTAAAGCAGTTAAAGAACTGAGGAATCATTCAGGGATAGCTCTTCAAATGATTGGAGAGGGTCGTGTTATAAAATTAGTACCCATTGTTGGAGTTCTCGAAATGCAGAGTGCTTACACACCCAATGAACTCTTAGATGACGGACTTGTTACTGAAGATACAACCGAGGAATTTTTAGAACAAAGTGCAGATTCTGAAAATGGACCTGATCCTGTCGTTCAACTTTTGTATTGTACTCTGATCGAAAATCTAGAAAGATTTGAAAAATTTGATCTTGTTTAACACCCAGATTAACGTAAAGAAAGTTATTATTTATGATAGGAAATGCAGTAGAAAGTAAATTCACCTCGAGGCACAATGGTTTAGATCAAAATCAGATCAATTTTCTGGTTGAGACCGATAATCCGAATCAAGTTTTCCGAAATGTCTTATGTCTCTTAGCAAGAGAATTACAAATGTCTCGGGACGTTGCTCTATACAAATCTGTTGAAGGTTCCAGGTATCAGCTGATAGAGCTCATGAATTGTTTACAAAATTCTTTTGCTGAAGCATACATATTTAAATTGAACATAAGGGGAGCTGCAAGCGGAGATGAAGAGCTTTGTTCTCAATTACGAAAAACTACTGGCGCTCAAGAATCTTACATTCCTCCAGATGAACTCGTCAAAGAATTTATGGATAGAGCCCGTATACTTGTGGCTCTCATTCATCGTGGTGTATTAGGAAAAGATCCCGTTTTTGGACATCCAGCATTTATTCAAATGTTTCTTGAAATAAACGATAACTTACGAATCTGTGTTAAGAAACTTTTAGAACAACCACAATCACCCAACGCACAAATTGAGGGAGAAATTAAAGAATTAATAGCTCAACTCTCTGCTATTTTCAGTAATCCTTCAGATGGAATCGAGAGCATAACATCAATTATTGAATTATTAGATTTGCTTCATAGCCACATTTATGACTTAAACCTAAAGAATACCTCTAGTGTTTCAACTCCTGATCAGGATTTACCTTATACGGACAAAGATGACAAAACTTTTGCAAACATTTTTGATTATAAATCTACTGTCAGTCCTCAAAAAAGACTCTTTAATTTGATGCAAAAACTAGAATTTTGGACAGATAATGGACAATTGGAGTCACTATTAAGTGATCTTTATATTGTTGATTTTTTATACCACACAATTGCGAATCTAGTACAAGAAATATCACCTCTTGAAGCAGCGCTGGCTGCAAAATAACTTCTCCTCCTTCCTTTCTCCCCATTTCAAGTTACAATTGCCTTAACATTAACAAGTGAATACACAATCAAGAGTGATAGGGAGAGTTTTGGCTCGTTGATCTATCCAGCAACCGATTTTCGCTCAGAAAATACGGTGCTCCATCCAACCCTTCGGGGAAAGATTCGATTTCTTCTGTTCAACGCAGAGGAAAATAAAAAAGACACACCTCTTTCCCTAAGAGGTTTTTTATGGCTTTCCTCACTCTTGTAGAAAGGAGATTCGCTCAAAGAACGGAGTGAAAATTTTCTATCAAGTATTAAAAAGGAAACGCTGTATGGCATACACAGAAAAAATGTCACAAATGTTAGCACTTATGGATAGCTCAGATAAAGGGCAACGAAACGAAACAACCCGCAAAGAATATGAGCTTGCACATGTCTTTAATCACTTAGGGCCCGATGGATTACTTCAACTTATTGGTCACGAAGCAACCAATACTGAAGGTACCGTTATTTTAGTGACTGAACCAAAAGTAAAGTACGGCAACACAATCGACATTTTATATAAATTACCGATTACAGATGAAAACAGTAAACAGAGAAATTTAAGTCTTAATGCCACTGTATATTTCGGTCCAGATAAGCAACCACTTGTTAAACATTTTGACTATACAAACTACACCCAAGGACTTATTTGTATTGATACAAATCAATTCGGTCCAAAAATTCAAGGCAAGACCGTAGTGATTGAAGAAAGCTCAGGAGCAAAAGTCTTTGTGTTTGTACAAAAGCGCTAAGTTGTCTTTGACCCATCTTTATTTTGTTGTTGCAGCATTTGGTTTGCCATTTGAAACTGCTCGATGAGTTTGGCTCGCTCAGCCACCTCGGCTTCTTTTTGGGCAGCGAGTTCTTTTTCGACATTTCTTGCTGTGTAATCTTGAATGAGACGACGGATATATTTATAAATAATAATCACCAAACTGATGATTAACGCCGTAATCACAAATACTTTTTTTCCGGCTGGCAACAACATAAACGCCAAGAAAGAAACAATAGGCAAGACGAGCTGCAAGCGCACTACTTCCCCTTTCATTGGCGGATACGGCGATGTAAGAATCGCTGCCGTCTCGACTATAAAAATCATCAATGACTGAATTAGATTTAAAGTGAAGTTGGTTTTTGTCAGATCATACTTGCCTAAAAAGACCAAATTAAAAGGAAGGTCTACTTTGGGCATAAAATTCCACAGCAAGTGCAAATCGTCACCCTTGAGGCCTGTATCAAACATTTTCCAGAGCATCAATGCAATCGCTGCTTGCACAAAAAAAGAAAACATCTCAGCAGCTACGACTTTGCCATTGCGGCGAAAAAGCTTTTTGGTTTCATTGCGCAGTGTGATTGGATCGTGAGCATACTGCACCTCAAATTCATGCATTTTGGCGAGCAACTCGCGACGCTCGTTTTCACTTTTATCTTCTGCGAGTGACATCGGCAACAGCAAAATGCGAATCACCACCGTTAACATAATCACAGCAATACCCATGTCAGGATGACCTCGGGAGATAATCGTATCGATCCAATAGAAAAAAACCAAAATATTCAAAAAAGGTTGATAGATGAAGTGGATAAAAATATCTACAAGGAACATAGTTTAGGAAGTTTTCTTCTTCTTCTTTTTCTGAACAGTAAAAATACTTTGGACCACTGCCATGAGATCTTGCAATACAAGCGTATACTCCATCAACAGTTTCATCATCTCTGCATCCATATCTGGCTCTTCAAAATGCACTGGAGCTTGCTGCGTAATCACATCGAGTAACGTTTGCAACATGTCTTCGTTCTCGCTAAGCCAAGCAGCTTTTTGTTGAGACGGTAACTCAGCAATTTGAGTAAGCTGCTGCACAGTACTGCGCATTTCATGAACCTTAGCAAAAATACTCACTTTGAGCGGAATATGGCTTGATTCATCGCTATAGTAAGAAAGTGGGAGCATTGGCATCCTTCCATTATATAATACAGCTCAAGGAAAGTCCTGATATGAAGGTTATTGATCTGAAGAAAGAGCCCCAGCAAAGTGCGATCAACCAGGCAATTACAGTCTTGAGCGCCGGTGGGTTGGTGATATTTCCGACTGAAACGACGTATGGAGCCGGCGTAGACGCACTCAATCCACAAGGCGTAGCAAAGTTGCTCGCGTACAAGGCGCGCCGCGAGGGTAAGCCTCTATCAATTGCGGTTACAGATATTGAGATGGCGCAAAAGTACGTTGATGTGAATGAATCAGCGCGCAAGATTTATGAACGGTTTTTGCCTGGACCAGTCACCGTGATTTCCAAAAGCCGCGGTGTAGTCGCGCCCGGAGTTGAGTCGGAGTTTGGCACTTTGGGTGTCCGGATTCCTGATTATGCTTTTTTGCTGGATTTGTTGAAACAATATGGACGTCCAATCACTGCAACCTCTGCGAATATTTCTGATAGGAAAAAACCGTATGCAATTTCTGATATTTTAGATGATTTATCCGAAAAACAATCTTTGCATATTGATCTTATTTTAGATGCTGGCGAACTGCCGCATAATCCTCCATCGACGGTCATTGATACCACATTATCAACGCCGGTTATTTTTCGACAAGGAAACTCTGTGTTAGAAGCTGCAACTAATACCTGGCAACTTACGTCAACTTCCGAAGCTGAGACAAAGTCAATTGCGGAGCGAATCATGTTGAAGTACTGGAATGACGTCAAGTCACGGGGTTTGGTGATTGGTTTGAACGGTTCACTCGGAATGGGAAAGACCATTTTTAGTAAAGGCGTTGCAGAATTTTTAAAAATCACTGACACAATCACTTCACCCACATATACCTATATTGAAGAATACGATTTTGTGCGGCATGGAGTCTCGGGGAAGTTTTTTCATCTCGATTTATGGAAAGTGGAAAACGCAGCAGAGTTTGAGCGCTTGAGAGTACAGGAGCTGATCGGGGCACATCACGTTGTCGTGATTGAGTGGGTTGATCATGTGGCTGAGTCTTTGAAAGATTTGCTTAAGAGAACTCCGACACAGTATGTAGAAGTGAATTTTTCTGAAGAAAACGGAGTCCGCAAACTCGAGGTAAATGCTGCCCAATAAGACCTCCAATCGTGGTAAAATACACTCATGCACAACTGGTCCCACACAGTCCCTTCCAAGTTCTCAACGAAGGAAAAGCGCGAAGTTTGGGAACTTGAACAGCTGATTAATTTTGGGCTTAATGGGGAGAAAATTTCGCGGTCGAAGCTGCTTCGCAATTTTTATAAAATCGAAATTGATCCTAAACGTAGAAAATTTCTTTCACTTTTATTATGGAACTCCACAATCTCACCAAAACTCAGCAAAAAACCTTAGATCTTATTTCTAATTCAGGCTTGGCATCTTCATTTTATTTTACTGGTGGAACAGCTTTATCAAGCGCTTATCTCAATCATAGAGATTCTGAAGATTTAGATTTTTTTTCCGAAGAAGAAGTTGATACAGAAAACGTGCTCTTTATATTACATGGTTTCAAAAGTGAATTAGAATTTGATTCTATAGAAGTACAAACTTCTTTTAACCGAAATTTGTTTTTTCTTCACTTTGAAGATGGTCAATCATTGAAAACAGAGTTTACCTACTATCCATTTCCTCAAATTGAACAAGGACCACAGTATGGAAAAATTCGGATTGATAGCCTTGTCGATATTGCTACTAATAAATTGCATACTATTTCTGTAAAAAATCGATCAAGAGACTTTATCGATTTATACTTTATTTTCCAAAAAAGAGAATTCTCCATTAAAGAACTTTATTTTTATGCTAAACAAAAATTTGATACTCATATTGATCCTTTGCAACTCGGGGCACAACTAGTGTCTTTTGAGCCAACTGATTTAAAGTTGGTGTTAAAACCAATTCAAGAGAATCAAATTCGCATTTTTTTTGAAAACCAGGCAAAAGAATTTGGTAACGCTGTACTTACAAAGAAAAGATAGCCCTATGTCGCAATGCTGTATTCTCGCTATCGACACCTCCTGTGATGATACTTCTGCAGCGGTGACAAGCGGCAGAGTTATCTTGTCGAATGTTGTTGCGTCGCAAACGCAACTCCATAAACAATTTGGCGGCGTGTTTCCAACTGTTGCTAAGCAAGCCCACCACGAGCATATCGATGCGGTGGTGCGCGCCGCGCTGCGGCGCGCAAATCTAGAAATAAAAGACATCGCTGCCATTGCCGTCACGCAAGGTCCGGGTCTTGCCCCCGCTCTCGAAATCGGCATCGAGAAAGCAAAACAGCTTGCCCTTGAGTTGCATCTTCCACTCATCCCTATCAATCACGTTGAAAGTCACGCGCTCTCTGCGCTCGCGCTCCCCCAAACAAAAATCGCTCAGGCCCATCAGCTTCCTCAACTGCCAGCTTTAGCTATTGTCGTTTCTGGTGGTCACACCGAATTCATTTTAATTAAAAAAATCGGCGAGTACGAACGTCTCGGTTTTACCGTCGATGATGCTGCGGGTGAGGCACTCGACAAGTTTGGTCGAATGATTGATTTGGGTTATCCCGCAGGACCAATCATTGAACAATTTGCGCGTAAAGGTAATCCCCATGCATATACATTTCCTCTCCCAATGACGACCAGTGGAAACGCGAATCTCAGCTTCTCTGGTTTGAAAACTGCCGCACGAAGCTTAACCGAAAAAATTACAACTGATCACCCTCTTTCCAAACAGGAAATTTATGACCTCTGTGCATCATTTCAATACTCGGTTTTTCGCGCTATTACGTATAAATTGAACAAATTTTTACTCAATCAAAAATCCACGCCAGCAAAAAATCAAATTTTCGCTATTTGGTTGGGTGGTGGCGTGGCCTCAAACATGGCTTTGCGCACTGCAATTCGTAAAACAATTCGTCCGTACAACCTTCGTCTTTTGACTCCATACACAAAGCGCCTCTGCATTGATAATGCAGCTATGATTGGCGTCACTGCAGGATTTTACTTTCAGCAGAAAAAATATTTGACGAGCGAAGCCGATATTCAGAACGTACAACGAATACCAAGATGGAAAGTGGACCAAAATTAGAAAAGCCCCACCTCGCGTCAAGGCCTTCATTTTCATTTAAAAAATCGAGAAGATACACATACGAAAGAAAGACTTGAGAGCTGCGTGAGTATCTACGACCAACTCTGGCGCGATCTCGTCTTTCTGGAGTATGTGTATCTGATCTGTATCAAATCGGACACGCACCTGTCGCACACTGCAACGTTTCCATATCAATATCTTCGCGAATTGCATCATCTGCGCTAATTTCATGAAGCACGCGCATAAACTGACTGATCGTGACTGGCTCTTCCGGCTGATATTCATATGCTGTCACATCGACCTGAGGCATCACACTGCAGCACTTAATTTGCGATTGATACTTCATCACCATTTCCTTGAACTTCGCAAAGCTTACCTTTTCCGGATTGTACTTGAGTGTGTACGAAACTTGATTCCCCGTATCTTCTGCCAGTGGTTCTCCATTTTCATCAACACCAACAATCCAGTATTTTTCTAGAAGCATCAGCCACTTATACTGCTCTTCTGGCGTAGCCTCACCCGCAGTGACTAACTGGCCATTCATGCCCAACTTACAAATTTCTGGTTGAGTTGGGAATCCGATCACGGTCGTGCCGTTGTAACTTTTCAACTCCTTGGTCGGATAGCCTAGTTTCTCGTATTTTTTAACCAGCGGATCTTCATTCATAAATTGCACCCAGCGTATGTACTCACGCATTGCAGGTAAATGGGCGCCTTCGGAGAGACCGAACAGTTTAGAAGTTGTGTTGTGAGATTTCACAGCTCCAGCATAGAACCAATGATTATCACTAACTTCTACGTCATAAGTAGGCATCATTCCTAAACTATTTATACTTTCCACTTTTCCTAATGTCCTACGTTTATGTGGAGTCGCATCGCAGCGCCAAGGAAGCCTTTTTGATCCTACAGAAGTTTCTGCTGACGCCATTTTATTACTGTGTTTGACAAGGGTTTGAATCACTTCTTGCTTCGTAACCGCACTCATCGTCAGCAGGTACATCGACTTACGTTTACGTTGCCAATTTTCGCCTACAGTGTTGTGAGACATTCCAAAAGCAAGTCCTACTGTCCATGCAACATCTTGAACATGACGTGCAAATCGATAATCTGCTTGAGTGAAGGTGACTGTTTTATCAGTTTTACCCAAACCAACTGCTCCATCAGCATCAATTAGGCCTGCTATGAATGCTAAGATATCTTCTTGAGATGATTCGCGGATTACACGAGGAATGAGATCAACTACAGCCGCATGATACTTAAAAACATCATTTTTAATCAGCCAGTGCCATAATTCTATATTGCCAATTTCTAGTGAACGAGCATCTTTGTGAGGATCTTGTTTAATTTCACCACTGATACCGAATTGTTCTTGAAAAATTTTGTTGGCTTTATGTAAATTCTCTGTGTTTCTATCTAACCATCGCAAACGATACTTACTCGGAGACATTGCACCATCTCCCCATAAATATCCGAGCAACCATGCCAAATTGGGATTCATTGTTCGCGGCTGCTGAATGGGGTTTGATTTGCCTCGCATGTGTAATGCAAATGTTGGCAATGTTTTGAGAAGAGCATGTTCACGACTTTGATACACACCAACTTTCACATCCAAAATATCTCCTGGTTGAATTTGTTCTGTTGTGACCCAATCATTATGTGGAACAGTTTTGTTTTTATTCGTTGATGAAACGCGCTCTTTAACAAACCATGGATGATTTTTAGTTGATTCAACAGTCAATCCATAAGCTAATTGAATTTGTAACACTTCTGCTTCGCCATTATCAAATGTGCGAGTTAGGGGTTTTGTGTTACCATCGTCTTGGAGCGCCTGTAACTCTCCATCCATAATGCTCCATTGTTCTCCCTCTTTATGATTTGTAAAAAGTTCTTGTAAAGTTAGAATTCCTTTATTAGTGGTTGTTAATGCGTACCACGGTCGGCAACCAGCTGGTTTGATCGTCGTGTTTGTATGCGGCGTCACTACACCCAATTGAGCTGAGTACTCTTCGGCTTCCTGAACTACTGCACGTTTAAAGCGGCCAATGGTCATCCAGAAGTCTTTACTTTTTTTCTCGTTAATGAGATCGCGAAAACCATACCCAAATGCATTCCACGCATACTCATGTAGACCAGTCATACCCACACCAATCCGATTAGTGCGATTGACTTCACGATTATATAAACAATCCATCGTATTGACGCGAATTAAGGCGCGAGTGGCTAAGCGAAACGCTTCTTCCGCATCTTCAACCGTGGGCGCAAAGTACGGCACCACATCTGCAATCACACAGTAGCCACCCAACATATTCAAAGTAATCTCACCACATGGATTGGGAATTTGAGTGTAAATCTTTGTTGATGCATGTCGCGCAATTTCTGACAGCATCTTCTCGGTTTTGTGCGCTGGTTTGTACTTCGCACTTTCCGCAAACTTTCCATCTAAATATCCGTCAAAACCTTCGTCGTTCTGCACAAATTTATGCTGATTAATAAATCCTGGTTCACCAGTTTTATCGTAATAACTTGCTTTTAGTACGGCGTCTAATACTTTTTCTGAGTGTTTTGTTTTTTGTTTCCAGAACTTGTCATCAACTGCGACCGAGTTGTTTGCTGACCATAGAAAGCCACCGCGTTTTACTGCAATAAAGTCAAAAATTTCTGGATCTGTCCACGTTTTTGTAGCAATACGAGCAGAGCGGCGCGCACCACCAACAAGAACACTTTCTGCTAAATAGTGGTCTATAAATAAAGCTTGGCGCCAAGGAGACATTCCCGCATTTTTAATAGTGGAAAGCTTTGCGATCGCGTTCATTAACGGACGAGGTCCAGAAGCCGGGCGATTTTGCATCCCATGGATCATCGATCCACGCGGACGAACTTGGGAAAAATCGATAATAAACGTTTCATCTTTGTATTTTTTCTCGTACGCCATCGTCTCAATTTTTTCAATTGTTTGCGCCCAACCTTCACGCGTATCCGGCACTTCGTACCAATATCCTTTCGCATATTTGTGCTTCGCGTCACGTACACTTTCATGTTCACCCCACACAAAATCTTTGTGCGAATCGTCTAACACACAGCGAATGATTGGCATGTTATCCCAGTTGGTGACCATAAGGTCGTCATCATATGCACGACCAACTCCTGAGCCGTTTAATAATAAGTAAAACAAAATATAGGAGGCTGATGCCGTTGCGCAATTAGTATAAATCTCCATATTTCTCTCTGGTTGGGTTTCATCACCGTGTTGTAAATGGCGACCACTCATCAGAAGCGACGCATTCGCAATGTGCTTTTTCATTAACTCAAACTCTTCTTTGCGATGCTTGCGTTGATCGGAAGGAATTAACAAAGTGTTCCCGCGCGCTACGCGCTCGGCCACATCTTCCCAAGTCTCGAGCTCACCATTTTTCTTTGTGCGCAAAATCGTGCGCTTGGCAACGGCTTCACCGAGTCCCTTTGTCAGTTTGCGATTGACAAACTTCATTTTCTTTTTGGGGAGAGAAGATGATGGAGACATACTATCCTTTTTTTAGCTCAATTTATTAATTTCCGCTTTAAAGTCTTCTAAAGAATTAAAATCTCGGTACACACTTGAGAAGAGCAAGTATGAAAGGGGGTCAATTTTTTTCAATCGGTTGATGACCATGTTTCCGATTTCCCAGCTTTTTACCTCAGTGCTTGTTTTTAAACGAAGGATGCGCTCAATTTCGTCCAACAGCTCTTCAATTTGTTCCATTGTGACCGGTCTTTTCCACGTTGCTTTTACGACTCCACGTTTCAGTTTCTCACGCGAAAAAGGCTCTCTACACCCATCTTTTTTAATAACCGTCAGATCAACCCCTTCCACACGCTCATACGTCGTGAAGCGTTTCTTGCACTTGTCACACATCCGTCGACGGCGTACAGTGGTCTGATCCTCTGCATCGCGCGTATCGAGAACAGTTGTTTGGCATTCCGAACAATACGGACACTTCATAGCATTTCTCCCAAGTTGCTACTAATACTATATTTAGTATATGTTTTTATTATATACCACTAAATATTGTGTTTGTTTGCCGGGTAGTAAGAATCTCACGGTCAGCTGTATTTGGTCAATGAAAAGAAAAGCATCAAAATAGATCAGTTTTGGAGCAAAAAATGACCCCCAGGCGTACGAAAATGGCCAACCCTCTTTTACATTTTCCTCTAGCGGGGTATAATCAAAGATTATCGTTTCTTCTATGAAGACCCGTTTATTACTCTCTACACTTGCCTTGTTTTTTGCCGTTGGCGTCCTCGCTCTGTCACTCATTGAGGTTCAAGCAGTATATGCGGGAAACAAGACTACTACCGAGCGCAAACAGCTTTACTTTGGTAAAGATATCCTTCCAGATAACCTCATGTATCCTGCGTTAATGGCCATTGATCGGATTCAACTTGAGACAGCTCCTAACTCAGAGAGAATTTTTCTTGAAATGGAGTACGCAAATCGACGTCTTGGCTATGCCCAGCAGCTCCTAAATGATAACAAAGAAAGTCTCGCCCTTACTACAGCCCTTAAAGCCGAAAATTATCTTCAAAACGCCGTCCACGATGCCCAAGTCCTTCAAGCTCCCAGTTCAGTTACCCAACGCCTCAGTAAAACCCTTCTCTATCACATCCAACAACTCAAAGAACTCAGCCCTAAATTTACAGATTCCAACCGCTCAGAAATAGACAAGATCATCGAACAAGATCAGATTGTTCAACATTCGCTTTAGCGTGTACTAACCAGAAGCACCATTCCCCAAATTGCCTGTGAAAGAGTCAGGGCGTAGAGATTGCGATCTTTTAAGAAAAGGAGCGATTGACCCAGTGAAAAGAAACTTAATAATATAATTTGCCCAATAATAATTTGTGGTGTGTGAAAACGCAAAATTGTGTTTGGTAAGTGAAACGCTAAGAAAATAATGGTTACCGCAATAAGTTGTTGCGTCACTACCCACTTCGAAAATTTTTCCTGAATGACGACCATCACCCAGCAATAGAAAAATAATGTTTCCCAAAAACCAGTCATTAACGCTAAGAAGAAATCTTGCCAAAATGCATTCGACAAAAAGAGTGGTGCGGATTGAATAATCACGTGACGACCCACAAAAGTGGAGAAGCTCCCTACAAAACCAAACACTCCTCCCACTGCAATTCCTAAAAATAAACCACGGGTAATTTTATCGAGACTAAACGTTTCTTTAATACTACGTGAACCAGTAAGTGAAATATACAACCATACTGGTAAACCAAAAAAGACGGCTTTACCAATCGTTTCATCGAACCAAACTGGAAAATGGAACAACATTCGATATAAGACCCACATCACGAACAGCAATATAAGCAAAGGAAAAAAGACCAAATGATTCGTTTTTTTAGTTTTTCTTGACGGCATCGAGGACCAGTTGTAAGGCGGCAGCCTTATTTGTTGAAAATGTATCTATTACTACATCGTAAAGAGCTGGATGCCAAAAATCAATTGGGTCATCGGCACTCATTTTGCCAGTTTGTGAAACTACCCAGTCATGCCATTGATTCGCATACATACGTTTCCATTTGGTGCTGTTAACTTCATACCGCTGCTGAATATTTTGTTTTGCTTGTTCAACTGAGATATTATCGCGATTCATCAGACGATCAATGCGTACAGCATCTTCACTACAAATGACCAGCACTTTGAGCACGCCAGGTACTCCCTGCGCCAAAAATCCCGCAAGCCACGATTCGATAATCCAACACTCTTCTCTCTCCAGTTTCTCGCGCATGCCCATATCAACTTGCCAATCAAAATCATCACTGTAGATCGCGGCATCGTGATGTGATCCAACTCTTGGATCAATCAATCCTTTTTCTTCAGCGTAAGCGCGCATAAACTCACCACCACTAAACCCTTTCCATCCATCAAACTTCAATTCTTCGCGTAAAGAGTTCAGTAAAGTGGTCGAGCCATTTCCTGGTAAACCAGAAATAGTAATGTTGCGATAGGCGTATTGGTGTGTAATCGACATAATTTTTTCTCTTATTTAGGAATTACACAGGTTTCGAGAGCGTAGAGAGCTGTGTGAGTATTTCCAGATACACTAGTGCAATCGTCGTCTCTCGAAACCTGTGTAATTCCTAGATTATCAACGCTGAGCGCTTAATTGGCAAGCAACTGCGTGTTCCATGGCGTTGGCCATCATTTCTAGGCATTGGCCACTTTGCGCCAAACTTAATTTTTTTTGATTGTCGGGAAAGTAATGAAACACTTGATTTCGACATTCTAGCCAAGTATTCCACAGTTCTCTTCCTAAACTTTCACCACAAAGCTGCTGAATTTTGCCATACACCCATTGATCATCACGATGACTCGGATTAATGTCTGGATTGAGCGACCGGCCAATACGAAAACGTTTATCCATATATACTTCTTGCGTAATAAATCCCAGGTCAAGTAAATATTGCTTCAAAAAACCCTCATATGCTTTCGCCATCGGAAACACCAAAAATGAGTAATCGGCAAAACCAGATTTCATCCGCTCCTCACGAGCATATAACTCAAGAGAAGTGCGAACGAGTTCCTTCTGCCATACGTGCAGTCCAACATACCACTCTTGTGTATAAAACAAGCTAAAACGTTGCATAATAGGTAGGATATAGGAGATAATGCCCGCATACAATATGTCACGTAATCGCAATGAGCTTTCTAAAGAAACCGCACGCCCAACGCTGAAGGGTATGCGTCAATTTCTTGCTGGGAAACATCTTGTTGATCCAACTGATGCTGCTGAGCAGCCAAGTCCAACTAAAGCGAAAACTTCGCAACATAGACGAGTTGTACGCATCCTCTTGTCCCCATTTACTAATCCATGGATTCGCTGGATTTTGCTTTTGCTTGTCGTAGCCAGCATCGTGGGGCTTTTATACATTCTCAGAGATTTACCTTCTCCTAAAAATTTAACCTCAGGTGAAAACTTTGCGGTGAGTACCCAAATTTTTGATCGCAATGGTAAAGTGCTTTACGAGGTTTTCGGCAAAGAGAATCGGCTTCCGATTAAAATTTCAACACTGCCACCTTATGTCTACCAAGCGAGTATTGCAATTGAAGATAAAAATTTTTATCACCATTTTGGTTTTGACATCTTGGGTATTTTGCGCGCAGTGCGCAATACGATTACGCGCACCCGTGTTGAAGGTGGTTCAACAATTACGCAGCAACTGGTCAAAAATGCGCTTCTTACTCCGGAGCGTTCCTTTACACGCAAAATCAAAGAAGTAGTTTTATCAATTGCAACTGAAGTTCTTTACAGTAAAGAACAAATCTTGGAAATGTACCTTAACTATATTTCTTACGGCGGAACTTCTGTAGGCATCGAGTCTGCTTCGCGTCATTACTTTAATAAATCAGCCAAAGATTTAAGTTTAGCTGAAGCGGCCATGTTAGCTGGATTACCACAATCTCCAACGACCTACTCTCCCTATGGATCAAATCCGAAGGAAGCACAAAATCGTCAACACGAAGTGTTGCGCCGCATGGTTGAGGATAAATACATTACTGCCGCGCAAGCAGATCAAGCTGAAAAAGAAGTCATGCACTTTGCAATTTCTAAAACTGACATTCAAGCTCCACACTTTGTTTTTTTTGTACGCGATCTTCTCTATGCAAAGTATGGCGTCGATAAAGTGGAAAAAGGTGGCTTGCGTGTCTACACGACACTTGATCTCGATCTGCAACGAGCTGCTCAAGCTTCTCTGTCAGCAGAAGTCCAAAAATTACACTCTGCTCGTGTGAGTAATGGCGCCGCGATGGTAATCAAACCCGATACGGGCGAAATTTTATCGATGGTTGGATCAACTGATTACTTCGATTCCAGTAATGATGGTCAAGTGAATGTTGCCTTGGCCCAACGACAACCTGGATCATCAATTAAACCACTCATGTATGCCACGGCATTTCAGCAGCACATGTTAAACCCCGGCACTACTTTGCTTGATATCCCGACTTGTTTCGAAGTTACTGGACAAAAAACATACTGTCCACGCAACTATGATGGCAGTTTTCATGGTCCGGTGAGCATTCGGTTTGCACTTGGAAACTCTTTAAATATTCCAGCGGTAAAGGCGCTGCGTATTATTGGCGTCGAAACATTTATCAAGCAAGCTCAATTGATGGGCATTTCTTCCTGGACGAATCCAGCCAATTATGGTCTTTCACTGACACTTGGTGGTGGTGAAGTTCGGATGATTGATTTAGCCCAAGCCTTTTCGACACTCGCAAACCAAGGAGTGAAGGTACCGTTTACTCCAATTCTGCGCGTTGAAGACTACAAAGGCAATTTACTTGACTCAGTGAACCTTGATCAACGCAAGCAAGATCTCTTAGATTTGACTGCTGATAACACGACTCAATCCAAAGGCGAGTTGACACGTGTGATGGACAGAGCTCCTGCGTACATGGTGTCACACATTATGCAAGATAATAACGCCAGAATGGCTGAGTTTGGTCCACACTCAAAGTTAGTAATCCCGAACCAAATTGTCAGCACCAAAACCGGAACCACGAACGACCTGCGCGACAACTGGACAGTTGGTTTCACTCCTCACTTCTTAACGATTACTTGGGTCGGTAATAATGACTCTACACCAATGAACCGTGCACTTGTTTCAGGAATCACCGGCGCCGCGCCAATTTTTAATGACATCATGTCGTATGTTTTGAAAGATCAACAACCCCTGTGGGAAGATAAACCGAGCGATGTCACATCGGCAATGGTGTGTGCAAGTGGCTTTCCCGCCCAAACTGGTGAAAGTTGTCCTAATCCAGTGCAAGAAATTTATTGGAAAAAATCTCAACCTTCTCACTCCGGTGTAGTCCAAAAAGACGTGTGGATCAAAGCAGACACAGGCTTACCACCTGCTCCAGGAGAGTCCACTGATGGTTTAGGTTTACAACATAAAACTATTTACAGTGATCCGTTGACCCCTCAATATTGTGCAGATTGCACCCGCCCAGTTGGTCCCGATGGCAAAACGGTCTATGAGAAGTATGATGTGCCTGCAGATTACGTTATCCAAGACACACCATATGATCCAAACCAACCATGACACAGCGCTGGGTGGGTCCTCTAGTTTTACTCAGCGGAATTTTATTTTTACTGACCTTAGAAGCATTATGGTTTTTCCGTAAAGTTCCGCTGCTGTCGCCAATTACTTCATCAACGACTTTTCAATTTTTGAGTGAACCATCACAGCCTACACACACAGACCACAAGCTTGTATACGGTTTTTTACCGTACTGGAATAAAGATAAAGTCACTTTACAACCTGAACTCACCCATCTTTCTTATTTTAGTTTAGAGTTTAATCAAAATGGAGATATTCTCGACCATAAACAAGGCGAAATGGAGATGGGTTTCCATACTCTACAATCAGAACAAATCTTGTCCCTTTTCCAATCTGCCGCGCAAAGAGGAAGTAAAATTGAAGTCACCCTGGCGCAGTTTGATCCCGACCAAATTTCAACCTTTTTGCTTTCTCCCGCTGCTCAAGAAAAATTGCTTCGGTCACTCGATGGCGTGTTGCAAGGATATCCCGTCCAAGGGATCAACATTGATATTGAGTACACTGGTACAGTTACACCGAATTTGCGCGATGACTATACGAAGTTTATTCAGCTACTTGCAGATCACATACATAGCAAGTATCAGAATATTCATCTCTCGATTGATGTTTTTGCGTCGGCTGGCACAAATCGTGGGATTTGGGATCTCCCTCAACTCAGCAAAATCGTTGATCACATTATCGTGATGGCCTATGACTTTCACCGTAAATCCTCGATTTCGGCCGGACCAGTCGCACCACTTTTTGGAGGACAAAAACTCTGGGATAGCGATATTACCGAACATTTGCGAGATTTCTTGAGCTTCGTCCCACATACAAAATTGGTCTTAGGAGTTCCTTTTTATGGCTATGCTTGGCAAACTACTTCTCGGGACTCACAAGCAAAGACGTTTCCAGATACAGGCGAAGCAATTGGTTTTGATCAGATTCAGTCACTTCTGCTGCAAAAAAATCTTTACTCGGTTAAAGAAGGCTGGAACACCGATGCCCTCTCTCCTTATTTGTCTTACCAAAAGGATCGCGAGATCCACCTGATTTACTACGAAAACTCTCGGTCGATGTCGTATAAACTGGATTTAGTGAATCAACTCGATTTAGGCGGAATCGCTATTTGGGCGCTTGGATATGAAGGCAGTTCAAGAGAGTTATGGGATGTGATAAAAAATAAGTTATAACTCGTTTTTCGTTTTTTTCTTCTTTAGCGATAAATGTGGTCGATTTTATCTTGTAATATATAGGATGATATAGTAAAATCCGCCCCATGGCTAAGCGAAAACCTATAACAGCAAAAAAGGCAGTAAAGCAGACGAAAAAGACTCGCAAAGAAACGGTTTCTCAAGCAGCCCTCAAAACCAAAACAGTTACAGTTGCCCGCATAAAAAAAACAAAGAAAGCAAAACCCAGTAAAACCGTTCGGATTAAGAAGAAAAACGGCGTAATTTTTTCGACTCGTTCTCGATGGAAAAAACTGCTTCCTAAGCTTCTGGTCAAAGTACCAAAGAGCCCTTTGAAGAACGTTCGTCCCTCCCTATTACTCATGGGAACACGTTTAAGTAACGTACTGAACAAGCTAAAGAAAAAAACAAAAAAAAAGCTTATACGCAAAAAGCGCAAGAACCCAAAAATTGTAGGGTTTTTTAAACGACTCATTAAAAGCGTACGGAAATTTTTCCATGCTGAAATTTTTTGGCCCTTCCAGTATTTACTTCGTTTTCATTTTTGGGCGATCTTACTTTCTTTATTAACCAGTGCCGTAATCTTGTTTGGTGCCTATGAAACGTATGACATTGTGTTTAAAGATTTGCCTTCTGTCGCTGACTTGACCACTCGCAAACAAAACTTAACCACCAAAATTTATGACCGAAATGGCAAGTTACTGTATCGGATTTTCAAAGATGAAAATCGCACCTTAATTCCTCTCTCACAAGTGCCAGCTGACTTGATTCATGCAACTGTCTCGATTGAAGACAGAAATTTTTACTCGCATCGAGGGATTTCAATTCGTGGCATTTTTCGTGCCCTTGTATCCAACACTCAAAGTGATCGCCTACAAGGTGGTTCAACGATCACCCAACAACTCGTCAAAAACACGTTACTGACTCCAGAAAAAACACTCAAGCGTAAAATTCGAGAAGTTGTGTTGTCATTCATGATGGAAGGCACCTACTCAAAGGACGAAATTTTAGAGATGTACTTTAATGAAGTTGGATATGGTGGCTCAACGTACGGTGTTGAAGAAGCCTCACAACGCTACTTTGGAAAATCGGTTCGTAAACTTGATTTAGCCGAAAGTGCATTTTTAGCTGGATTACCAGCTGCTCCCTCTGCCTACTCCCCATTTGGTGCGACGCCAGAATATGCATATGTGCGCCAACATGAAGTGTTACAGCGTATGGTGGAAGATAAGTACATTACTGCCGAACAAGCCCAAAAAGCACGCAGCGAAACACTTACTTTCCGTCAAGATATGACTGATATTAAAGCACCACACTTTGTGATGTATGTCAAAAATATGTTAGAAAAACAATACGGTGAAGATGTTGTCAATCAAGGCGGTTTAGAAGTACGCACAACATTAGATCTCGACACACAAGATCAAGCGCAACAGATCGTTACAAATGAAGTCAATAACTTAGCTCGTTTAAATATTCATAACGGAGCAGCACTTGTAACCAATCCCAAAACCGGTGAAATCTTAGCCATGATTGGAAGTAAGAATTACTTTGACTTCGCAAACGACGGACAAGTCAATGTCACCACCCGACCTCGGCAACCAGGTTCCTCGATTAAGCCATTGACCTATTCACTGGCCTTAAGTAATGGTAAAAACCCTTCTTCAACGATTCTTGATGAGCCAACCACATTTAGTACACCCGGATCGGCGCCATATACACCCAAAAACTACGATGGAAAGTTTCACGGGTTAGTTACTTTGCGCACCGCTCTCGCTTCATCTTTCAACATCCCAGCAGTAAAAACATTAGCCGAAGTTGGTATCTCCAACATGATTGATAAAGGTGAACAAATGGGAATTACTACTTGGAAAGATCGCAAGCGGTTTGGTCTTTCGCTTACATTAGGAAGTGGTGAGGTGTTAATGGTCGATTTAGCCCAGGTTTACGGCACATTTGCCAACTATGGTGAAACAGTGCCACTCAACTCTCTTCTAGAAGTCAAAAACGCAAAAGGTGAAGTTCTGTATCATAATTCCTGCGCACTTGATAACACTGACTGTCAACGTACTCGTACATTAGATTCCCGCGTGGCCTATCAAATCACGGATATTTTATCTGACAATAACGCCCGCACACCCGCATTCGGCCCACAATCAGTCTTATACATTCCAAAACAACAAGTTGCAGTCAAAACCGGTACAACCAACAACTTGAAGGATAACTGGGCAATTGGTTACACCGAAGATCGTTTAGTAGCCGTGTGGGTCGGTAACAACGACGGCAAACCAATGAGTTACGTTGCTTCTGGTATTACTGGTGCATCACCAATTTGGAATAAGATTATCCGTACTCAGTTGGACGATGCCAAACCACATGTCTTCCCAACTCCCGACGGATTAGTCAAAGTGAAAGTATGTAGTAGCACGAACACGCTTCCATGTCGTGGCTGTCCAAGTGTCAGCGAAGAATTATTTGTCAAAGGCACCGAACCAACTGTCGCATGTAGTCCTTCGCAATTTTATACTCAGCTATATGATTCAACAGGCGATAACCGCGACCAAATTTTAGATGGTGTCAGTGTGGGGCAGTAGTCATTTCTCTTTTACAAGCTTTGCAAAAGCACTATATTTCTGTGCAATTGTATTCAATCTTGAGTTAATTTCTTCAGAATCAAGTACTTGGGGACTACTATCAGCCTCAGAAACTGGAGTTTGAAGTATTTCTCCCATGTGTTTGACATACGTTTGCAAAGTAGGAAAGTGATCTTGCCAACCATCAGGTCCAGTAACTCTCCTTTCCAAAACAGGTATGATCGCAAGAACAGCAGTACTTAATTGATCCAAAGAAACAAAATTGTCAATAATTTTCTTAATTAAGATAGGTTTTGCAGCCGGATTTACAGCTGCATATTCTAAAAAAGTCTGGACAGATGAGCCAAAAGTTAAAATTCGTGTTTTCACTTCTGAAGCTAAGTCTCTTGTCAAAATTTCTTGTATATGTATCTGCTCAGGAGTAGGCTGTTGATTAAAAATTGTTTCAATTTGATCAGAGCTAACACTATTTTCAGAATTGATCGGTAAACCAAGTTGTTGAAGCTCTAATGTATGGCCTCTACTTCCAAACGGTATAGAAAATATTTCGTGACTTTCTTCTTGCATATTTTCGGGTTAAGTGAAATTTTGCGTTGGTTTTTTTCTCACTTTAGATTGATTGGTAGCATATAATCTCAGCACATTAATGTGTTTGGAGATTAAATGCGTAAAAAAAACGATGTTCAGTCTGCGGCTCTGCAATGCAACGGTGGGGAAAAAACAGGAATGGGTCACAACGACATCGGTGCTTCACCTGTCAGAAAAGTACGACAAGAACAAGAGATGATCTCGTCGAAAAAAGTCATCGGCACATGTACGAGAGTTGGTTACTGAGTAAACTGACCCTTTCAGATTTTGCACAGAAATATGCGGTCACTCGCAGAACACTGGATAACTGGTTTGCACCATTTCGAGAGCAAGAAATTCTTCCTCACAGTATTTCTGGAGCTGATGAAATTTTCATCATTGATGGGTATTACGTGCAGTATGGAGCAACCGTACTGATTGCCCAATCCACAAAAAATGACGTCGTGAATTGGCTGTTTACGTATGCAGAAAACTTTTTGACGTGGTTGGAACTGTGTGAAAAGATTTCTGTATTCCCTTTTGCAGTTGTCTGTGATGGTCAAAAAGGCATGATCAAAGCGATTAAACTGCGATGGCCAGGAATCATCATTCAACGCTGTCAGTTTCATGTCATTCACCAAGTCAATATCTTGCTCACCAAACATCCTGAAACCCTCGCCGCACAAACATTCAAAGCACTGGTCGGTGATATTGTGATGGTGAGAACGCAGAACGATCTGAAAATCTGGCTCATGAGATACAAACACTGGTACGTTGCATACAACACATTTCTCAGAGAGAAAACGTACCAAGACTCACGAACACCTACTGGACGTCAGAAATGGCATTACACGCACGGTCGGTTGCATGCGGCACATTCACATCTCAAACATGCCTTCCCCAACCTGTTTCAGTACATTCGTTTTCCAGAAATTCCCAACACCTCAAACCGAATTGAAGGTGGCATCAACGCCCAAATTCAACGGCACATCGACCATCATCGTGGCACCACACTCTTTCAACGACGACAAATTATTGCCGCGTTTCTCAAACAAAAACAATCCCAAAAACCAACGCAAAATTTCACTTAACCCATATTTTCTATCCTACCACCTTCATCTCATCAAATAAATCAGATACGAAACAAGGATTGTCAATGTGAGTAAAATTGGTGCGATGAATCGCTCTAATCGTTTGCGTTTTGCTTCTTGTTCTTTGATAAATTTGCGTTCTTCGCGCTTGAATTTTTTTTCATTTTTTTCATCTTCGATTTGTTGAGTACTTTTGCGTACTTGCTCAGCACGTTCTTCTTCACTCACTTTGAGTTTTTTGTCTTTTTTTATTTTTTTGCCAAATGGATTTTTCATGTTTACTTACCTTTCAATTGTTCGGCTCGCGCCACAATAGCTTCCACCGCTTCTTCAATCGTCATTTGAGTGGTATCAAGTACCCATGCATCTTCAACAACTTGAAGTGGATCTGCTTCTCGCTCCATATCTCGCTTGTCACGCATGACCACATCTGCCAAGACGTGTTCGTACTGTGTGTCAACACCACGGCGTTGCAGATCTTCCAATCTCCGTTGAGCGCGCACCTCTGTACTCGCGGTTAAGTAAATTTTAAGGTTTGCATGAGGCAATACGCGATAGGTGATGTCCCGTCCTTCCATAATCACGTCTTGATTGGCGGCAATGGCTTGTTGTTTTTTTACTAAAAATTCGCGCACATGCGCATGGACAGCCACTTTTGAAGAGCCATCACTCACCTGCTCAGTTCTAATTTGCCAGGAAACATCTTCTCCATTTAATAAAACAGTCGAAAGCCGACCATCTTTTTCTGCATCGCGTGGCGGGCGCATCTGCATATCAGCTGTTTGAAGGATGTTGACGACTGCGTGTTCGTCATTTAAATCAACTTGGTGACGCAAGGCTTGCAACGCGGTCATTCGATACATCGCGCCTGTATCGATGTAAAGCAAGTGCAGACGCTCAGCGACCAGTCGAGCAACTGTGCCCTTTCCTGAAGCCAATGGCCCATCGATGGCAATTTGAAAAGACATACGTAAATTACTTAGCTTTTTTGCGTTTTTTAGCAGTTTTTTTGGGGGCAGATGCAGGCTTAGCAGGTTCATGTAACCACTCAGCTCGATCTGAAGTAATTAAGCCACCTAAACCAACGACCACGAGAATTAAGGGCCATAAGTTCCAAAAATCACGTGGGAGCAACCCCAGATTAGAAGCAAGAAAAATCAAGCCCATGATAAGTAAAGTAAGTGGCCAAAAAACTTGCTTTGACATGTGTCTTATTATCAAGATTCTTCTGTTTTTTTTCAATTAGCGAATTCTGACTTTCTCTTTGATTTCTCGTTGTAAATCTCTCTCCTGCGCTCGTTTCTTAAGATCTGCTCGATGCTCAAATTGTTTCTTACCTCGGCCAAGTGCGAACTTTAACTTAATGTGACGACCCATCGACTCAAATGAAAGTGGTATCAGTGTGCGTCCTTTTTGATTTGATTGTTCAATGAGGTGCTGGATTTCTTTTTTCTTCAGCAGTAACTTGCGCGTCCGCTTTGGATCATACTCACGATTGTCGGCAAATTTATATGGGGTGATCTGCGCATTTAAAAGAAAAAGTTCTTCCCCCAGTATTTTGATATAACTCCCTGTAAAACTGCCACTTTTATTTCGTAAACTCTTAACTTCGCCGCCACTCAGCACCACTCCTGCAGAGTACGTTTGCAGGAGTTCATACTCGTAACTAGCCTTTTTATTTACAAGCAAAGTCATAGGGGGATTATACGGCGACTTGAGTTACAAACCAATCTCAAACACTAAGGAGCCACTTAAGACAAACGCACGATGGGTTTTTTCATCCGCCACTACGGCAGTGGCAGTACCCAATGTATCACTTTTAATTTCTTTCAAGAAATCACCTTTTTTACTAATTACTAGAAGACGATTCTTACTTGGTTCCAAAATATAGAGATTATCAAGATTTTCATTGGTATACAACAGTGGTGCAGAACTCAGATTTTCTTTTAAGCCGTTGATTTGGAACGTTTGCGCTTTACCTGTCACTAACCGCTTAATCTCACCATTCTTCATACCTAACCAGATATCACCATCAATGGCAAATGACTGTACGTTGGCATAATCAATATTTTGATCTGGACGAATGAGCGCTGACGGACTAGATAGTACATCCTTGTCTTGCAGGGTATATCGGAAAATATTCCGTTTCGTGGGATTTAAGGCATATATATACTTCGTATAGGAACGTAGTGAAACGGCATCCTTGTTTTCGTCTTCTACAGCTCGCGCTGCGACCGCTGGTTGTGTAGAGGTTAAATCAAATTTTGAGAGACCACCTCCCAGTAAGTACATGACTTTCCCTACAACTGTAAAATCTTTAAGCTCCGCAAAAGTGCCGGTAGGAAGCAATAAATTTTGCTTCGTATCGATATCTAAACTGATTACTTTCTTGCTCCCCGTATCAAGAAAAAACAGATTATGATCACTTAAATCCATTTTACTGGCGAGGAAACCAGATTGTGCTAACAATAAATCAAAAAATTTCGGTAACGTTTCGATCTGTTGGACGCCGGAAATGCTTTGATAAAAATCATGGACAGTATTGAACTCGTTTTGAACCAATTTTTGAGCCGTCGGTTGATTTTTTAACTCTACCTTGGCTGCGTCCAGTTGGTTAAGCAAATCTTCAGTTTCTTTGCGAGCTTCAATGGGGTTGTCATTGATTATCTTTTTAATCTCTTCTACTTTTTGCTCAGCGGGCTGAATAACTGCTTGGGCTGCCATCGTTTCTGTGCGTTGCTTACCCCTCCAAAAAAATCCAATCGCTGACACTCCAATCACTACGAGCAAAAGCGGAATTACGATTCGTGACAAGTGTTTTGTGTTTGATTGACGAATATAGACATCACGCTGCTGAAAAAAGAATTTTTTTACTGTATGAGCAAGTGAAGTTTTGGGAGTATGTTTTTTGATTTCATCACCTCTTTCTATTAAATCAACATAGCTAATTGCCACTAGAGCTGAGTTTTCCAGCGACTGCACCGTTGGCATGAATTGAGTTGTAAAACTCTCAGCGTCCGGCTGGTGAAGAAACGCCTGGTGCAATTGATCTTGAAAAGACTGAGTTTCGCGTGTACTTAAAAGGTACACATCATTTCTGATATATCGACCCTCTACAATTTGTAGTTCATCATTAGCATTTAAAATTTGACCTAATTTGTGAGAGCGCTTCAGTAAAATTTTGCCATTCAAAGCAATGAGTACTGATTTATCGTTAAGTAATAAAATGGCTGCCAGCTGTAGTGAACATCCTTGAGCAGTAGCTTTGCTCACTAAATGTTCCATAAATTGATGAAGCTCAAGCGATGAATTAGGTGTCGCAGACAATAATTGAGTTGCGACTTCGTGACCAAAATCCTGAGCATTCACCCCAGAGACCGAAAAAGCACATACTACATTTTGCTGCGCGTTCGTCACTACTTGCGCCCAACCATCTGGTTGTGGCGAACCAATCACTGGCGCACTCACGAGGATGTACATGAGGTTATTGTATCACTGAGAAATTAATGGAGCAGATATTGATATGAAAACAATATAACGGCAATCGTTAAAATAACGTGTAAAAATCCAAACAAGCGAATCACTCCTCGCAAGGGTGTAATGAGCGTGCTACTCATTTCCTCTTCTTGTCTCAAGACGAGTAACGAGAAAACTAAATAAAAGATCAGTCCCATTAAAAATAACACTTTAAACGCCGTAAAAAGCAAATCATTGACATTCACAATAGAAGTTGGTGATAAAAGTGATCCGAGTGGCATTATTTATTTTCTTGTTCTTCAAGCATTTCGTTAATAAATGTAGAAACTTTATTTGTATGTGGCACGTTATCAAACTCAAATTCATCAGTTGCACCCGCTGTTTGCACTTTTACGTTTCCAAAATCAAAGAGCGCTCCCTCGTAACCACTACTGGTCACGGTGACGTCTTCAATTTTTTCTAGTCGGGCCGTTGAGATATTTTTGAATAGAAGTGACGTAAACTCAATTTGAACGATTCGTTCGCTTGTCAGCATATCTACGTTATAAAACCAATCAAGAAATGCTTCAAAAAGCAGTCCACTAATCAATAAAAACCAGCTCATCACCGCAATAATAACAAACTGGCTTGGTAAGGTGTTCGCTAATGACGTACTCAAGAAAAGAATGGGTAACGCGACCATCAAAATGGCCACTAAAATCCATTTATTTTGGGTAATGGGATGCTGACGGAGCATTAAGAGAATCTCTTCTTGGTCAAGTTGAAAATTAAAAGACGTATTCGGGGGTCGCACGGCAAAAGAATCTAAAGCGCTTTTACTCTGCGGCGTATTGGCAATCAACTCAGGATAAGCAGTTTGAGTGTGTGGTGTATCAGCCATCTGAGCAATTATACCAGGAAAAATCTATCTTTCGAGAACTGCCATGAAGGCTTCTTGATTGAGTGTCACTTTCCCAATTTCTTTCATTTTTTTCTTGCCTTTGGCTTGTTTCTTGAGTAACTTCTGCCGACGAGTGACGTCACCTCCATAGAGATGAGCCGTCACATCTTTGCGATAAGCGCTGATCGTCTCACGGGCAACAATTTTGCCTCCAATTGCTGCCTGAATAGGAATCTCAAACAACTGGCGTGGGATCACTTCTTTGAGCTTTTTCGTCAGCAGGCGGCCAATGCGTTCAGCCTGATCTTTAACCACAATGACTGACAGAGCTTCGATCACTTCACCTTGAACCATAATCCCCAGTTTCACTGCATTGACCGTTCGATAATTCTCCACATCATACTCCAGTGAGGCAAAACCAGAAGAAACAGACTTGAGTTGATCGTGAAACTGGACAATGATTTCTGCGAGCGGAATCTTATACTCTGCCCGCACTCGAGTTCCAACATCTTGAATCGAGATCAACTCACCGCGATGCTCTTCGCACAGCTGTATGACTGCACCCAAGTACTCTTTAGGGGTAAAAATGACGGAATGAGTAATGGGTTCGCGAATTTCCTTGATTTGAGAAGGATCCGGCATGTCGGCAGGAGTTTTAATTTCCAATTCTTCATTTTGCTGGGTGATTACTTGATACGTGACAGAAGGCGAGGTCGCAATTAACTCGATGTCAAACTCTCTTTCTAAACGTTCTCGGACAATTTCCGCATGTAAAATGCCTAAAAATCCCACGCGCAAACCATTCCCCAATGCTGGTGAGTGCGTACTAGTAAAGCGTAGAGCTGCATCATGGAGAGCAAGTTTTTCCATTGCATCTTGCATCAACATAAAATCATCACCATTAATCGGATAAAACTCCATGTAAACCATGGCTAACGGTTCTTTATAACCAGGCAACGGCGAAATTTCGCGCGCAGCTGCTTCGGTAGTCAACGTGTCACCAACTGTAACCAAACTGACATCTTTTAATCCAGTACACACATAGCCCACTTCACCTGCTTGAAGCGACTTCACTGGAACCATTTGCGGCGAAAAAATTCCAATCTCAACGGGTTGAAACTTGGCGTTCGTTGCGAGTAACTGCAACTTGGCTGTATCAAGAACACCTTCTACTACTTTGACGTACGCGATCACACCTTTATGTTGGTCAAACTGAGAAGTAAAAACGAGTGCGCGCAAAGGTTTTTTTGGATCACCACTGGGAGGTCTAATCTGCGTGTGAACTTTTTCAAGAATTTTATCCACATGCAGGCCAGTTTTAGCCGAAATCGCAACAATTGAAGACTCTGGTAGGCCAAAAATTTCCATTAACTCTAAAGAGACTGCATCGGCATCTGCAGATGGCAAATCAATTTTGTTAATGACTGGCAAAATATCTAAACCAAGTTCACGTGCTTTTTCATAGTTAGAGAGTGTTTGAGCTTGAATTCCTTGAGTAGCATCGACGATCAGTAAGGCCCCTTCACACGCCGCCAACGAACGACTTACTTCATAGCCAAAGTCCACATGTCCAGGAGTATCAATTAAGTTATAGATAAATTTTTCACCAATTGCCTCAGAAAGGTACTCCATGCGCACCGGTGCGAGTTTGATCGTAATTCCCCGCTCTTTTTCAATTGGATTGCTATCCATTAAACGCTCACTCATGTCACGGTCCGAGACCGTATGGGTAGCTTGCAACAAACGATCTGTTAACGTTGTTTTCCCATGATCAATGTGCGCAATGATCGAAAAATTACGAATGTGTTGGTTCACTTGAGTATTACTTGACAAGTTTAGCCATTTGACTCTTTAAACGAGCTGCCTTCTTCTTGTGAAAAATGTTGCGTTTTACGGCTTTATCAATGGCAGAAAAAGCACTCGAAAGCGTTGCGGCACTGGGGTTTTTCTTGACAGCATCCGTCACTGTTTTGACTTTTGAGCGGACTGGACGCTTCATTTCGGCCTTGCGCTTACTGACGCGGAGTGCCTTTTTGGCATTTTTTAAGATTGGCATAGTTTCCCTTTTCTTACTTTTTTACGCTTGCTAGGTTGCTTACGCTGGTGAATTGTACAAGATTGGACACCAGATTTCAAACGAGATTTAACGGTCACAAGCAAGTAGAATCTGGAAAATATAATCCAACACTCAGCACCCTGGTAGCAATGGCTTCCGCAATGGATAAAACCTTACAAATTAAATTAATTTAAAGCTCATCCCCAGACATACCTGTCTCGAGGAGTACTTCTTCTGTGCGAGAGAGCGTTTTTTTCCAGCCATCGATTTTTTCTAAGATATCTTTCAAGATCGTTAACTCGCGAATTTCGAACAACATCGCGAAGTAAATATATACCAGCATGCCGATCGTACTGGTAGTAATTGTGAGCAAAATTAACTCGATGGTATGACTAGTGTTAAAAACCAACTCATCCAAGATTCGAAATGGAAGATATAAAAATACCGCCATGAAAAAGCTTGCCGTGATCATTTTGATCTGCGGAACCCAAAAAGCTTTGCTCATAAAACCTTTTACCCGTCGATCTAAACAGTAAAGGAAAAGCAACATTTCTAAAATTGTGGAAAACGAAACACCCACTGCAATTCCTTCAAGACCAGTTTTGAGAACGAATACCGACAACCAGCTGACGAAAATAAAGATAGATGATGTCACCAAAGAAATTTTCAGCGGAGTTTTTGTATTTTTAAGTGCATAAAATGCGCGAATGAGTAACTGACAAATAGCTTGCGCGGTAATCGAAACGGCGATGATTGCTAAAATGCGGCCCGTTAACTTGGTATCATCCCAGGAAAATCCTGGCACACCAAAAACTAAACGCACAACGGGAACTCTTAAAATTAAAAGTAAAATTGAGATTGGAAATGCAAAAAACGAAATCTGATGAATGAGCTTTAAGACTAAGTCACGGAAGTGATGCAGATCTTTTTCTTCAGATTCATCAGACAGAAAAGGTAAGGCTGCCTGGCCAATTGGGGTCCCAATGAAACGGATCGGCAACGTCATTAATGAAATGGCTAAAGTAAAAACTAAGTAACTAACACTTGTGATTGAAGTCACAAACTTACCGATAATTAAATCTTGAACTTCACTGATACCCAAAGTTGTCGTACGAGCGGGGGTTAAACGAACTACTTTCCGCATTCCTGGATGTTTGAGGTCAAGACTAAATGAGTATCGAAAACCAAGTTTGCGCACCGCGGGCACCTGAATCATCATGTGCAAAAAGGCGCCCAGTACCACACCAATTCCCGCCCCATAAATTCCAAACATTGGTGAGAAAAGATATGCCCCGATCACAATACCCACGTTGTAAATAATTGGCGCCAATGCAGGCAAAATAAAACGCTTGTACGACTGCAAAATTCCCGTCCAGAAATTAGAAATCGCAAAGAAAAACTGCGCAGCCAACATAATTCGCGTCAAGTTACTCGTGACTTCAATTTGGTGTGCTGTGTAGGCACTCCCAGCAAGTAAAAGTGTGACGGGCTGTGCAAAAATAAAGATAATCACTGAAATCACTAAAAACACAATCAATAATAAATTCATCACCACCGAGGTCATGTGGAATGCCGCTTCTTCACTCTCTTTTTTATACTGCGTAAACACCGGAATAAAAGCAGCAGAAAGAGCCCCGATGACGATCAACTTAAACATCATATCGGGAATTTGGGATGCAAATAAAAAGGCATCCAGTTCTGCTTTGCCTGTGCCATGGTAAAACAATCCAAGCAACAAACGTTGCCGCAGAAATCCAAACAACCCCGACAAAATATTGGCGATCATAATAAACATCGCCGCCGAAATAATTGAGCTTTGTTGTTTCTCAAGCCATTCGGTGTAAGAACTCAAAATTTTTGGAAGTTTAAAAACCATGTGGCTTATTATAATCGACGTGTTGTAAACTGATAGATGCATGCCAAAAACTGCCCATATCGAGATAAATCTTTTACCAAAAGATCCTTTTCTGGCTTCTCCAATTGGCCGATTTTTGCAGTGGGCGTTAACAATCGGGCGTTATCTGGTTATCTTCACCGAAATGGTGGTTATTTTTAGTTTTGCAACGCGTTTTACACTAGACCGCCAAATTACTGACCTGAATAGTGCGCTGCATCAGAAAGAAATTATCATCCTGTCGTATGGTGATCTGGAGACTCAAGTCGTCAATTTACAGAAAAAAATTGGAAGCTACCTGCAAGTAGAGCAACAAGTCAACATCGCCGATGCATTTGCATCCCTGACTCAAATTACTCCTCCAGATGTGTCCTTAACTGAGTTGACAGTCACGCGTACGTCGATTCTTTTTTCAGGAGTTTCAAAATCAAGCAACTCACTCGATTTATTGATCAATAATATTCAACTTTCCAGAAGTTTTTCGGATGTTGCAGTTGATAAACTAGAAAGTAGTAATGATCAGGATCCAGGATTTAAGTTTGTAATTAGAGCAAATATTAAACGCGACTTACAGGGCAAAATTTTGCAAACATAATGGCAACTCTAAACTTTAGACAAAAACAATTCAATCAAGCACTTACCCAGTTTTACGCAAAACCGGTGGCGAAAGTGTCGTTGGAACTTTTTTTCTCGATCATTACGGTAATTGTGTTTGCATTGTTTGCAATTCGGCCTACGTTGATTACTATGTCCGATTTAATTAAAGAAATTGATGATAAAAAAGCGCTCGATAATAAACTCAAGCAAAAAATTGCGGAGCTTTCGACAGTGCAATCAATTTATCTCAGTAATCAAGATAGATGGCCGGTGCTCGATAAAGCAATTCCGCTCACGCCGCAATTTGATCAAGCAGTGCTCATGATAGAAAAAATGGCCAGCGATCATAATTTATTAATTATGAGCATGAATGCAAAAGAAGTTCCGCCTGAACCAGTCAAAGACGTTGACTTTAGTCAAAAAAGCAGAACCAGCCGATCAATCAGCGTCGGCGTCATCGGTGACTACGCTTCAATTCGCGCGTTTGCAGAAGACTTAAGAAACTCGCAGCGAATGTTTGTGGTGGAGTCAATCGTTTTTTCTGTCACAGATCAACAAGGAAGCAAACAACTGCGCGCAATGTTTAATGTTAATATCGAGTACTTTGGACCAACACAATGACGACAGCTAGCATGCATCGCCTCCGGCAACAACAAATTTTTCTGAAAATTTTAGTATTTTCTTTTTTTGTTGTGTTAATTTGGATTGGTGTAAGTGTATTTCAGTCACAGAAGAAAACTGCTTTACCGAGTGAATTAGTGCAAATGTCTACACCACTCAATCCAAATATTGATTTGGATGCCGTGAGTCGCATTGAACAAAAACGAGTCTATACTGCAAGTGATCTTGCCCAATTTTCAGTCATTAAATTGATCAAAAACGCAAATGGCCAAGATCAACTGTCTGTGTCAAGCGCATCTAGCCCTTCAGCAGCAACGGCAACTCCACATCCGTAACTCGCAGAGCGTGTTTCGGCACCTATTAATGTTCGGTTCTTTTTCGCGTTGCGAGGCTCTTCGATTTCACCTACAGTAGTACTATCATGAAAATGGCTTTGGGACAGAAACGCATTCCCACCTTAGTTGGTATTGGCATTTTAGTGCTTTCTCTTGCAGTCGGAGTGATTTTCTTAAACACTGGACTAGGCGTCTTCGCGCCCCGCGCCACGCCACAAACAACTCCCAAGAACGTCAAAATTACCAATGTGAAAGATGGCACGTTTTCAGTTTCGTTTTTAACAGATGAATCAACAGTTGGCTTTGTGAAGTACGGCACTGAAGCAGATGGTCTCAAGCTCCAAGCTGGTGATGATCGTGATCAATTAGCTGGTACAGTGACACCCCACACAACGCACTACATTACTGTTCGCGATCTCACACCAAACACTACGTATTTTTTTCACCTCGGAACGGGCTCTAACTCTTCGTACGATAATAACGGAACTCCATACACAGTGAAAACAACTTCACGTAGTGGCAGTCCCTCCGCAGCGAAAACCGTGTATGGCACGGTAAACAATGCGCAAAACTCTCCAGCTATCGGCGCAATTGTCTATGCAAATATGAGTGGTGTAGGAGAACTTTCCTCCTTGGTTAAAGACTCCGGTAATTGGGCAATTCCACTCAGTAGCGCGCGCACTCTTGATGGAAGTAACTATGCATCGATTCAAGATTCGGATGACATGACGTTGACAGTCCAAGGGGTAGAAGTAAACTCCGTGACTACTCTTAAAGTAAAAGTGAAAGATGCCCAACCAGTGTCACCTATTGCGTTAACTGGGGGGACCAGTAGCGTCGTAGCCGCCTCATCAGCGCCAGCCGCGTTGGTGACAACTCCTTCTGCTACCCCTAATCTAGTAACTCTCCCATTTGGAGTCTCACCATCGCCAACTACAGTGACATCCCCCAGCGCGAGCACGTCTGGAACACCACTCTCACAAACAACTAGCTTTTTACCGCCTACCCAATCGGACAAAGTGGTAGATGTCAAAGCAGATACCAAACAAACAGTAGATACCGCTCAACCAATTATCACTGGTTTAGCGCCCGCAAATGTAAAAGTCACAATCAAAGTACACTCTACTCAGCAAATCACTACGACTGCAACTGCTGATAGCACCGGAAGTTACTCTATTGACTTAGCTGAGCTGCAGAAAACACTTGAGCCTGGTCAGCACACGGTGACGATTAGTTACACCGATCCACAGACCAAAAAACTTGTCACTGAAACGAAAACATTCACAGTTGCACCTCGTGACAGTGCGAGTCCTGCACCAAGTAGTAACTTGATTGCATTCGCAAGCCCATCGCCAACCCCAACGGATGGTTCCACACTGCAGCCGTACGGCAGCTCAAATCCATTTGCGATTCCGAGTTCAACGCCTGTGGCTACGACACAACCCAGAGTTTCGTTACCTGCAAGTGGCAGTGCAATGCCGAAATCAGGTTCCACTGAAACGACGTTCTTAGTAGTCGGAAGCGGATTGTTCTTCCTTATCGCAGGAGGATGGAGTTTTTTTGCAACTCGAAAGCATTTAGCAAGTATTGAAACTGTCGAGGAGATGTAAGCTTCGTCTTTTATTCTGTATTGACTTAACCAGACGAAATCTTTATCTTTTATAAGAGGTATACGTATATGAATACACCAGTATCCCCATCATACCCGACATACACTCCCCCCGCATCTCAGACCCCGACGCCTGTGGCGCCCATAAAGAAAAAAAATGCTACCGGTAAGTATATTGTGGCAGGAGTAGGTCTGCTCGTGATTGTAGTCGCAGCCGTGATTGTCATGACGATGATTGGCAACAAACAAGAACTGCGTCAACAAGCCTTCGTTGAAGAAACACCACCTCCAGTGCAACCATATGTTGCTCAACAAAAAGCTGCACTCGCTACTCCAGCGCCAACAGGAACAATTTCCGGAACGGCCTGCATTGACAAAGTGAAAAACGGCCCAGCGACGTTAGTATTTTTTGATTTAAACAGTAATAGTCCGATCAAAGCCCAGCAAGGTCCCTCGTTTAGCGTTAGCTTACCGCCATCAACGTACGTGGTGAGTGTGTCTGATCAAACTCTTGCAACCAAAATGGCATATACAAATGCAGATCATTCGTTGAAAAAAGTTGTACTCACCGCTGGTGATACTGTAGCAAACATCAGTGTCTGTGACACACAGATGAATATATTTGCACAACCAAAGTAATAACCTTTTATGAAAAAGATTTTTTCTATCCTGCTCGTACTCACTGTGAGTGTGGTTGGTGTCGCAATTTTTTACCCAGCAATTGTGAAGGCGTGCAGTGCTGAAAAAAATGAATATACCTGTCAGTGTAATGGTGGATACTACTGCCAAGCGTATGGTTGTAATACTTGTAACAGCTCTAATAATGTTGTGACAAATCCACAGGGGCAAGTGGTACAACCGACTCAGCCGACAACTAATACAAGTGGAAATGGGAAAGTTGTTTGCGAACCTGGAAAAGTTTGCGCTTTTGATAGTTCGGGAAATTTGATTCAGGGTGGTTGTGGAATCAATGCTGATGGAACTGGAAATGCTTGTCCAGATAAAGTAAATTTCATTGTTTCCTGTGCTTGTGGCAACACAATTAAACAACTTGTTACTGAAACAGTTACAAGCGCTAACGCGGCGAATTACTGTGCGAGTGTTGTTTGTGCCGCATCAGGCTCTCAAATTAATTGGAACGGGACAACTGGCGCAAAAGTATGTGAACCAGGTCAAGCTGTAAGTTGTAGTTCTTCGGGGCCACTAGGTGGTACAGGCCAAATCTGTAATGCGTCGGGAACTGGAACAGATACTGTTAGTAATGCTCATGCTTGTGCTTCAACAAATGGAGTGACATCTCCTGCTATTACAAATAATTCAGATGCTTCTGTTTGTGGTGGCGCTACAGGAAATTTTATTGGTTGTTCAGGAAATAAGAACTGTTATGCCTGTAGTAGTGGTTCAGGTGGCTATTGCGTTTACGAACCCGGTCTTTCTTGTGGTGCGCAACCTGGCAGCAGTAGTACTGCCAGCATCGGCGGTGGCGGTACAACATCGAACTCATCAGTCCCTCCATCTCACTCCACGCCACCTGGACAACAGATTCCCTATCCTCACGTTTGTAATACCGACTGTACAAGAACTGATCAATGCCAAACGTACGACAAAAACTTTGTGTGCACTGATGTAGGTGGTAGCAGCAAAAAATGTCGCTTGGCGAATAACCTCTCTTCATCTACATGTGAAACGCCACCTGCGCCAGTGTGTCTCAACATCACCGCCAGTAAAACAAATCCTAGTTTCGGCGACTCAATCACCTTTACTTGTGGCACTGTTGCCGGTGCAAATCACTATGAGTTCCGCGTTAAGTTGCCTGATGGAACATTCCAAAGCTTAACTGCAAATGGCAATGTTTCGAGTCCGTACACAATTAACACTTCAGGTGCATTTGCGGCACAATGTCGAATTTGTACTGGAGCCAGCGAGACAACCTGTCAACCATACGAAAATCTATAATCTATGAACACTGTCAACACCACTACACCATCTTCAACTCAACCCAATTCATCATTTGAACAGATGATTGCAGAACTCAAAAGTAAAAAAGAAGCGAGCCAATCATCGAGTCCTGCTGCCACTTCCACATCTGCATTGCAGCCGAAATCGAAAAAAAATAATAATCTGAAGTGGTTCGCCGCTGCCGCAATTTTATTAGTGGTGGCATTTGCAGCAGTACTCACTCTTTCTCAACTTAAAAACTCACAAGAAAATCGCCAGCAGGCCAGTGTTGGAAATGAGGTTCCTGGATGTAATGCTGTTTGTCGCTCCAATCAAGATTGTCTAGCGGGCCTGGAGTGTCATCTCGCCCACTGTACTGCTGCGAAATGTAATGCTCCATCGACTCCAGCATCCACCACCCCTGCTTCTGCACCTTCTTCTTGCATTCCTCGTCCAGCGTGTCTCGATAGTAATCCACCGTGCAAAATTGCTCAGCCGGCCGGTGGCTTCTGCCCATCATCTCCATCTTCTCCATATTCAGGTCCAACTTCAAACTCAAAAGCATGCAGTTTAGCATTTAGTGTTACAGCTCCAACAAACCTAAGCTGTCAAAAAACTTCATATCGCGATGAACTCAGTAACTCAGCTGGTAACTACACACTGACACAGCAGCAATCAAGTTTCATGCCAAGTGACAATATCGTTTTTCAAGTGAGTTTAAAAAATAATGGACAAGCTGTCGCTTCTGTAACGGCAAAAGATGTGTTAACTGGCAGCAACTTAGATTACTTCCAGTTCTTAGATAGTACTTGTGGAGCAAATGCCTATGACGCTGCTTCGAAAACACTCAACTGTGGTGCCGTTTCAATTAACCCAGGAGCCACAAGTAACTTTACGTTCCGCGTCAAAGTGAGTGCTACCACACCCAATGCGACTTCAATTACTAACACTGCCGTCGCAAGTAGTAACAACGTAACTGCCAACTGTAGTGTGCCAGTAACTGTGCAGATGAGTTCGCCAACTCCAACACCGACTCCGTCACCTACTGCAACTCCTTCACCAACAGCAACACCAACGCCAACTCCAACACCGACGATCACATATACATGTAACAGCAACTGTACTTCCGACTCTCAATGTCAAACTGCCAACGCTGGCTATGTCTGCTCCAGCAATTACGGCAACAAGTGTCGCTTAGACAGTAATCGTCAATCAGATAGCTGTACGCCATTACCAAATGCCTATACGTGCAACAGCTCGTGTAGTACCGATGCACAGTGCCAAACAGCCAGCTCCAGCTATGTCTGTTACCAAGGCAACTGCCGCTTGAATAGCAACGTGACAGCGAATAATTGTTTGCCAGTCGTCTACGTCCCACCTTCTCCAAAGGTCGGCTGCAACTACAGTTGCGTAACCAACTCTGACTGTGCCTACAGTAACTACATCTGTGCAGATACAAGTAGTGGTCGCCGCTGCCGCTTACAAGACTACGTTAACAGTGAAACCTGTTCGACTCCACAAGTCGTGTATAGCTATGCGACCCCAGTACAGTCAACACCGGCACCACAACCAGTTGCTCCTAAGAAGTTACCCGTTGCAGGTGCCCCACAAAATACAGTGATCATGCTGGGTGCAGGTGGAGTCATCTTAACGATCGCCGCAGTTGGATTAATGTTACTCTAGATGTAGAAAATAGGATTTCCCCTTGTATAATGCTTTGCATAAAGCTTTTATAAGTTTATAAGCGCGTATAGCTCAATCGGTTAGAGCATCAAGCTTATACCTTGAGGGTTCCAGGTTCGAGTCCTGGTATGCGCACAACACCATGTCTAAATCATCAAACAAAAAAGTCCAGATAGATGAGTTGCTCGATTTAATTGATGACTTAGATCAACTCGAGTTTTTCGATATTCATGATCCTGACGACCAAATTTTCTGGGAAGAATTTTTTCAGATCGAGAAATTGCTTGAATGGACAGACGAAATTGACCCCACCACTTTTTCTGTCAGTATTCGCAATGACAAAACAGGTGAAATCAAAACATATAATCGTATTCGTTTGCAGTCAGTGCGTAAAAAAATTGTTTGCTAATTTTTTTGTTCTGCTCTATCCTTAGATGGATGAAATTGATTAAATCTTTATTTTTGTTACTTGTAGTCGGTGGCATTGCGGCTGGTGTGTATCTTTGGAAAAGTCATACACTGCCACTTCCATCCAATCTAAACGCAGAAAATCTGCAGCCAATGGCAAATCAGGGTCTGGCAACCGCAACGCAGTTACTTCCGCAAGCACAAAAATTCACCCAAGTCTTAGGGGCTCAAACCGAGAGCACACAAAGCGGAAATATCTCGCTCCCAGAAAAAGCCGTCGAAACCGCCCGCTATATGTACTGTCAGCAGGTTGTAAAGGATTATGAGGGGCGATTTGGAAAACATTAAAAATGACGTGTACACGTCATTCGGACTACAACTTCGCTCTCACTGTCATTTCAGCTTCCACATCCGCGCGATCGCGACCGAACTTCAGGCGCGATAACTGGCGCAGCATCTCAGCTAAACGCGGATTCATCCGCGCCTTAATTGCATCCATATCTTTTTCTAGCGACATACTAAATGGCGGCACAGGTTCATTTTTGACGATCGTCTTAATATAAACGTGGTACTTTTCAATATTTGTGAGGTCATGCTCATTAAACGTCGGTGAAAACTCATGTTGCAAAAAGTTTGCATCCGGCACACCAACGCGAAACGATACCATCGTACCCACGTTACCGAACACGGCATTCTTCACATCCTCATCAATTTGACTCACAAACTGGTTCGCCACAATCAGATTTAAACGATACTTACGAGCTTCCGAAAGAATAACCGCAAAGTCTTCTGTCGCGTAGTTTTGAAACTCGTCAACATAGAGGAAAAAATCCTGACGTTGATCCATCGGAATATCTTGACGACTCATCGCCGCAGTAAGTACCTTTGGCACCAAGATCAAGCCTAAAAACTTCGCATCTTCTTCTCCAAGTACACCTTTTGATAAATTCGCCAAAAAAATCTTTTTTTCATCCATCACCTTGCGCATGTTAAACGCACTTTCAGATTGACCAATAATGTTACGCATTGTTTTATTAGTGATAAATTTACCGAATTTCGAAACAATGTAGTCCAACACTTCAGATTTATGGAAGTCTGCGGTTTGGGCAATTTGGTCAGTCCAGTAGCGCTTTACAATCGGGTCTTTCACGTATGGGAGCAACTCATCAACGTACTTTGGATCTGTCAAAATGCGCACCATTTCAATGAACGTCGCGCCTTTTTTCGTCATAATCGTTAACATGGCGTTGCGAATTGCGTGTTCAAAACGAGGACCAATAATACCGGTTTTATGCGGGTCATACAGCTTATACATCAAGCTAATTACTGAGTTCACCACAAAGTGTTGCTGCTCTTCGGTGTCCGCTTCCATCATATTCATACCCATGGGGCGATCAAGGTCAGAGGGATTAAAGTAAATGACGTCTTCGGCACGTTCAGGTGGCATCAACTGCAAAATATCCTCTACAAACTCGCCATGCGGATCAATTGCGCAGACTCCCCGCCCAGCCTCGATATCTTGCAGGATCATTTCTTTAAGAAATTCAGATTTACCGGTACCAGTTTTTCCAATGATATACATGTGCCGTCGCCGATCTTCTAAACTCATAAAAATTTCGCGCTCTTGACCACGATAGATTGATTTTCCAATGCGCAACCCTTCATTCGGAATACTTGATGGAGCAGGTGCACTTTTAGCGTTGAGCCAGCGGACGTGGTGCGTCTCAACAGTTTTATTTGGGAAGTGAAAAATCGTCGCGAGTTCTTCCGAACTTAAAATCATCGTACCACGCTTGATAATCGGCATGTAACGATAAATAAAATCAATCATGAAAAGATGTTTGAAAAATAACATCGTGCGTGTGAAGTTATTTTGCGATGAACTAAACTGCGCAAACGCGCCCACAATGTTATTGAGATGTGATTGTGCGAGTTGTGCACTTGGGGATGACACCACCACTCTAATTGAAACGCGAAATCCCGGTTTATTGATTTTATTGTCGATGCCCTCCATTTTTTTCGGATCGTGCTTGTAGGTGGCTTTTTCTGGATCGGCTTCGCGCTTCTTTTCACTTTGCATGTAAGAATAGCCTTTGTTTTGCCACTTTCGATTTTCCGGTTGAATCAAAATTTGTAAAATGGCACCTTCACCGTCACCCATTTTTGACATAGCCGAAGTGATCAATGAGAGCCCATCAGTCGGGAGTTCTTTATAATTTTTGAGCGGAAAATAATTTGCATGTTCTAAACGCAATGCGGCAAAAGCCACTCGCCCTTTTTCCGAAAAAATGTTGACTTCATCTGCTTCCCGAATATCTGCACCCGGATAAGCTCCATGCACTTGTTTTTCTACTAAGTCGCGAATATTGCGCGGACAGTTAATGTAAAAAGCCAGATCTTCTTTCAGCGCGACAATCTCAAAAGAAAAAAGATCTTCTGGCTTGAGCCAATGGAACCAGCCATCGTGTTTCACAGAATACAGTGAGGCAAACATTTGCTCCGCTGCATCAATCTTAATTTCATTTTCTTTGGGCAGACGAACCAGTAAACTCACAAAGTCCAGTGCGTAAGATTCACGATCTTTATACTTAAACCACTGAAAAAGCATGTAGGAAAAAACTGCTACTAAAATCAAAAAGAGAAGTAAAAAAAACAAAGAAAATACAATACTAATTGCTTGATTTAGCAACACATCAACACTAGGTGTAGAAGTAAGTGTAGTAGCAATATTAGCTGGTAACATGACGATAAATCACTTTCCCCGCAAAAGTTTTCATGATTTTACGACTAAATTCTATCAGCCAGCGCAAACTGAAAGTAGGATCTTTGCGTTCGCCTTCTTTTTCTTGTTCGGGAGTAATGGGTAACATAATGACGGGAGTTGCGACATACTTCGGTTCAGGAAGAATGTCTGTTTTATCCGCGATAACAATTTCTGCTGGGAGTTGCTCTTGGTGATTTTCAATACTTGTAATAAACGACTCAACTTCCGGAGAAAGTTCCACTTGTGGTTCGTTTTCGATATACTGCACTCCAGGAACCGCATCAACTTGTGTTTTTTCAATTGAAAAATTTGCTTGAGGAGTCTCTTTTGGTGCGCCTGATCTTCCTCCACCAGAAGGAACATATGAAGTGTCTTGAATCGACTGCACTGCTGTTGGTAAAGATGAGGCTAGAGAGGTCAGTTCAGTATTTTCAGCGAGTAGAGATCTGATTTGTGCACGATCAATTTGGGGCAGAGCCGTGTCATCATTGGCACGTTTTCCCCCAATCGAGCGACGCAACACTTTTAACACATGCTTATTTGAGTGTACGACTGCAGGTGCTGCGGCTGGTACGACCTGTGCGTCTTGAGCAGGATCAGACATGTAATAATCTTATCATGTTTAATCTTGGAGCACGTATCCATTGTAGCAACTCATCATGATATAATCCCTTAGCCTGGAAAGAGGCCAAGAACATGAAAACTAAATCAAAATTCTTTAGCTTGAGTGAGCTATACGGACTCACTTATCAAACTTGGGTAAAAGTTCTCCCCAAGTATATTTATTTTTTAGCGCCGATTTTGATTATCCAAGTAGCCTACATATTTTTCTTCCGGATTTTTCCTACAGCTAAAGAATATCACTTGCTCGGAACACTTATCATACTCCCTTACGCTATTCTTTTCGGAGGACTCCACGCTTTACTGTACGCATTGATCTTTCGAGACCGAAACAAACGCATTTCTTACCCCAAACTCTATCAAGAAGCGTATGCTCTGCTAGGAAGATTCGTCGTTGAACAAGTGTGCTTTTTCTTACTTATCGTGGGCGGATTTTTATTATTTTTTGTTCCCGGGATAATCTTTTCTATCTGGTTCGGATACTTTGGTTGGTTGCGAATTTACTTAAAAGATAAAAAACAGTTTCACTTTGGCGCAAGTAAAACGCTCGTCAGTGATCACGAATGGAAAGTTTTTACAGCGACATACATTCCTTATTTCCTCTACTTCCTTTTTATTATCATCGTCACGAATAAACTACCAAATATAAATCTCGACTTTAATGTACAACTTGCTAAGTCATTAATTTTATTTTTAATTGGTAGTGTGTTTGGGAGCTTTTTTGTCACCATGAGAGGTCTTATTTTTGAGCGCTTACTGAATATAACGCCCTCACCAAAATCTCAAGAGATAACTGGACCTGTGATTATTAGTATTTTTGGCTGGGTTTTTGGGTGGCTCTTCACCGGAGCATTGATTATGGTTGCTGTAGCAGCTTTACTCCCTCACAACATCAAACGTAAACCTCTAGTCAGTCCAAGTCCAGTAAGTTTGTATGCACCGGTCAATGCTCAGAAGTAAACGTGAGCACATCTCCTTTTTGAACTCTCCACTCAGCAACTTTCCCTGCATTTACTTCTAACACCATGTTGGCTGGAGCAGTTGGCGAATAAATTTGCAACGGATCTTGAAAAGAAACTGGTTTTTTTGCATCAAGTGTAATATCCGTGACTGTGTCATCTTTTAGCCAAATAAAATCTAAATCAAACAACATCTCTCTCATCCAAAAACGTGGCGTACCGTGATTTCCAAGTAGAAACAACATCCCATCACACCCAATCTCAGTGCGATTACTTAAACCCTGAGCCATACTCTGTGGAGTATTCACTACTTCGAGCGTTAAAGTTTGATCATGCAGCTTCGCAGTAACTTTTTGGTGATCATGAAACTCGGTCGTTTGTATGCCATTTATATGTTGACTAATACAACCACTTAGAAATACGGAACAGAAAGAAAATACCAAAACAGTTTTTAAGTAGTTGTGCATTGTGCTTTTTTCTTTATCAAAAATGTAACCAAAATGACCATAACAATCAAAAGAAAAACTTGATTTTTTCCTAAACCAGTGTAAAAAAACATTGATTTATCAATTCGAATAAAATCAAGTAAAAACCTAATGAATGAGTAGTAAAATGCATACAGTAAAAAATATTGCCCAGTTCCAAGCATGGTTTTTTTTGATCCGATGTAACGATCGTAGGTCCATAACGCAATTCCAAAAGTTACAGTGAAGATCATTTCATACGCAAAAAGTGGATGAAAAAACTGCGCGTGTAAATACGGCGCAACGCGATGCGTCGGATCAATATATATTCCCCACGGTAATTGAGTTGGCAAGCCGTAGAGTTCTTGATTGAAGAAATTTCCTAATCTTCCTAAGGCTTGTCCAAATGGCAAACCAAATACTGATAAATCTGCAATTGTCCAAAAGGAAATTTTAAAGTGTGGATGAAGTTTTAACCACACGAGAGCAAAAATACCGGCACCAATTACAGCACCTATGATACTCAGACCCCCCTGCCAAATCTTTAACATATCGATCCAACGATCTTGGTAAAGTGAAAAGTCAGTAATTAAATGATGAATTCGAGCTCCGGCAACAGCACCAATAAACATCCAAATGATCAGCGGCCATAACTCAGCAAAGTGAATATGCGCGCGCTGCGCGCGCGCCTCAATCAACCATAAACTCACCCAAATCGCCGCCCCAATGCACAACCCATAAAGATGAAAGGTGAACGGACCAACTTGAAACATGAGTATCCTTTTTACCTCAGTACTAACAAAGACAAAATAATAAAAAAGATACAAAAAGCAGTTACTACAGCTAAAATTTCCCTGTCTGCCAATCCTTTTTTAAGCTGCCAAAAAAAGTGTTTGCGAAAAAGTTCAGCGTTTCGGCTGTAACGAATTAGATCAAAACAATAATGTAAACCAATTCCAAGCACTACTCCCATTCCTAAGACACTCCCTGTTGAAGTTAATATAAAAATCGCTGTGGCAACATACGCAATCAAAAAAAAGACAGACCGCGTAATTAAACGTTCTTGTAAATTTCTGCCGATCACCACCGCTTTGACTACTTTTGTCACTTGTTTATTTCGCCAAAGCTCACGGACTATTTTACTCAGCTCTGCTTCTGGTTCAAGGAAAAAAACATGTAAAAAACGATCCAAAAAGAAAATGAGGAAACCGATATACACACCAATCGTGAACTCAGTGAGAAGGACTGGGTCGCGAAAAATAGGCCAAAAAAATAAGCTGTAAAGAAGAGGTATTAAAAGATGAAAGATAATCATGGTGTTTGTTTTTTCTTAATAATTTTTTGCACACTTTCATCTACTCGCTTTTGGAAAGTAACATTATTTTGATATGCCATCACTAACTGTGCTTGGAGATCAGCGAGTTGAGACTGCGTAATACTTGTATCAAAAACAATGACATCATTTCCCGCAAGAATTGCCTGAGTTGCAAGATCGCTCAGCGTTGACGCACTTTTCGTTTGCGTTGTTAACATTTGAATTGCGTCACTAAAAACAAGCGCGTCGGGAGCTGCTGTGCGCAGTTCCGCAATACAGGAGCTGCTCAAAGAACACGGTGTGTCAGGATTTTTCTCCGTGACACCTGCATGAGAAATCATCACTGCCGCATGTGGAAATTCTTTGAGAAGATGAGTGAACACAGCGGTTTCTGCTGGTGAAACATGTAATGCTTCAAATTCTTTATGCAAATCTTTTGTACTTGAACCAATTCCTGGGTAATGTTTAATCACAGAAGTAATTCCGGCGTTACTAAATATTTGCAACCAAAGTCTTGCATTTGTTTCTACTGTTGCAGGATCGTCACTACAAATTCTGTTCTGTAATACATGATTGTCTGTTGCCACATCTACCACAGGTCCAAAGACAATCTGTATTCCTACTTGGGCAAGTTCTGCTGCCGATTTTGTGAAGAGCTGTTGTTTTTCTTCAGATGTTTTGGCACAAAGTGTTTGCCAATTAGGTAAAGTGGTAAAACCTTTTCCAGTTAATCGTTGGACTGTTCCCCCTTCATGATCAACTCCAAACACTGGAGCAATCGGCGCAGCCGATTGCGAAGAAATAGAGTGAATAACTTGCGCGGCGGCACTCGCAGAAATTTTATTACCAAAAAGAATCACAAAACCTGGATCATTTTGTATGACTGTGTTTAAAGATGCGGAAACCGTTGCACTATTCCTTGAAACTCGCACTGGCAGCGCGATCATTTGAGCAATTTTTTGTTTAGGAGAAAGTGTGATTTTGTTAGTTGGTGGAGACGTAATCAATTGCGCAGTTGGTTTTGGAGAATTAATAACTGCCGGAGTAGCACTCGTATAGTGATACTTCGCCCATCCCAATCCAACTGCTGTAATAAGTAACACAAGAATGAAAAGTACTGTACCGATTTTCATGCGGCTTTTTTTTCCATTTTTATTTGCTTCAACTTCCACATAAATAATTTTGCTTTACTTTTGACTGTTTTGGAATCAGTAACAAAACTGAGAGCTCTTTCAAGTAATATGCGAGGCTCTTTCTTCGCTAACCTTATGTATAAACTGACATGACTTTTGTCATCTAAAGCTAGCGCTAAACGATACCCAAAGTCTTGAAATTCTTGAGTAATGTAGCCACCTTTATCTTGCAATGTGTATCCGGCAAACAGACTATTTGCGGGGAGTAAAGTGGCGGTGGATGTAGAGGAAGAAGTTTTTTTCATGAGTATTGAAGTTGTCTTAATGCAACCTGTACTGCTTGTTCAATCACTTTGTTCAGGATTACTCTTTCATCATCAGAAAACTGCGACAAGACGTATGCATGCCCAGGCATACTTCGATCTCCTTTTCGGCCATCCACTCCGATTCGAATGTGCCAAAAATCGTGTGTACCTAAATGTTGGTAAATTGAACTCAAACCGTTGTGAATTTTTGGTCCAGTCCCAAACTGGACTTTAAAGGTACCTAACCCAATATCAAGATCATCATGCGCAACAAAAATTTCTCCCAAATGTTGTTTGTCATAGTAATCAATCACTGCCCGCACAGCTTGCCCCGAATTATTCATAAACGTTTGCGGCTTTGCCACTATCAATCGATCCACCTTTGCCACTTCAGCATGCAGTTTAGGACTTGACTGCCAATGACCGTTTTGTTGACGAACGACAAAATCAGCCACATCAAAGCCAACGTTATGACGTGTATATTGATATTCCCTGCCTGGATTTCCCAGACCAAATAAAAAATGAGTGTTCATCATCCTTTCTATTATACCGAGTCTTCTGTACAATATCAGAGTGTCAAAAAAAGTCGTTGCTATTTTTACAACGAGTGAAGGCCATCAAAGCATTGCTGAGGCAGTATCTGAAGCACTTCATCACAAGTATGATGTGAGAGTTTTTTATAAGCGTGACGACTTAATGAATGTGTATGTTTTTCTGTATCAGTTTTTTCCTTCTGGTTACAAACTGCCTTTCATGCTTAGCCAAAATAAACATGTCATGAAGTTTTCTTCTAAATTTTATTTGGAGCGCTATTTAGCAGAAGTGAGTGAATTCATTGAAAAACACAAGCCTGATATTTTGATTAACACTTTTGTAATGTACAACTGGACACTTGAACATCTCGCGACAAAGTATCAATTGCCATTACTTAACGTCATCACTGACCCATGGACAATTCATCCATTGCTCATTTCCGGAAAAGCTCGTAGCAATCTCGTTTTTGATCAAAAATCAATCAACGTTGCAAAAAAACTTTCACCCCAAGCATCTCTGCACCAAACCGGATGGCTAGTCAGGAAAAACTTCGAAGAGACATATCAAAAAGATCAAGTGCGCAAACAACTTCGGCTCCAAGAAAAAATTTTGACGTTTGTCATTACTTCTGGCTCAGAAGGAACAAATATTATCGGAACCATTCTCCCTTACTTAATTGCAGTCAAACGACCACTCCAAATTGTCATTGCTTGCGGCAATAATAAAACTCTTTTCAGAAGTGCAAAGGCATTAAGTAATATCTTGAAAAAGATGCATAGTAAGTGTGAAGTCATTCCTTTGCAGTTCACAAAACAACTGCATTTGTACATGCAAGCAGCCGATTTAATTGTGGGTAAAGCCGGACCAAATACACTCTTTGAATCAGTTGCGACGTTGACGCCATTCTTTGCAATCACACACGTGGCGGGACAAGAAGACGGTAACTTAGACTTAATCCGCGAGTATAAGTTGGGATATGTCGAAGAAAATCCCTTAAAAGCTGGAAAGCTGATTAAACGGATCATTGCTCACCCGGAAGAACTTACTTCATTTCACAAAAATTTAGAAACACTCGCTGAGTATAATAAAAAATCTAAAGAGAAGTTGCTTGCACAGGTTGATGTACTTTAATTTGTTTTAATTCTTCTAAGGTCGTTGCTTGCTGCCATTGTTTATCGTCGCGAAACTTAACTAAACGCGGAAAACGCAACGCCAATCCAGCGGAATGGAGCGGTGAATCAGTCAATTCATCAGCTGCTACTTCAACTACTAGTTGCGGAATACACCACACATCAGGTTGCAATGACTTGTTGACAACATATGCTTTTGGCATCACTGTCGTCGCTAAGTTCTGACAACGTTTCTGCATTTCTCTTAACGTTTCATCCGTCAAGCCAGTCCCAATTTTGGCGATCGTAAATACAGAATCATCCTTTATAACACCAACTAAAATTGCTCCTAAACCAAACTCAGTGCGTTTCCCTCTCCCAAAATAATATCCCAGCACCACCACATCAATCGTGTCAGATAATTTTCCAGAAGTTCCTTCAGCTTCTTTGATTTTGACCCAGCTCCAGCCTTTGCGTCCACTTTGATATGGCGAGGCAGCTTGTTTTACCACTACTCCTTCCAAACCTTCTGCTAAATTTTCTTCATGATATGTGTGTAATTGAACTGGATCAGATGTTCGGATTTCCGGTGAGTGATACAGAATATGATCTTCCCGGAACAATGCATGTAACTTTTTCTTACGTTCAAAGAGCGGAACTTGTAACAAGTCTTCTCCCTCTAAACTTAAAATATCAAAAACATAAAAACGTACTGGAACTTCTTTTGATTTCTCAGTAATGTCGTGTTTTCGTTTACGTTGAATTGTTTGTTGAAATGGTAAAAGGTGACCAGTAGAAGGATCATATCCAATTGCTTCGGCATCTAAAATACAACTCTCACAGTGAAGATTTTGGGCTGCTGTTGCGAGTTCGGGAAACATGTGCGAGGTTTCTTCCAGATTGCGAGTGAATGTTTTTATATTGATTTGTCCATCTTTTTTTATCACATGAATTTGCACACGTAGGCCATCGTACTTTGGCTCTGCAATGACGTCATGCATTTTTTCAATCATTTCTACGGCTGAGTTGAGACGCTGACATAATGCTGGGATCACCGGCACACCCACCTCAACTTTGTAATTTTGCAGGGCAGTGTGACGAGTAGTGAGATCACTTTGCTGTAAATAAAACTCCGCAAGCTTCCCAATGTCTGCTTTTTTTTGATACGCATCTTCCAGAAGTTCACTTTCAGATTTATTACCCGTCATTGCCCATGACAACGCATCGATGATTGTCATATCAGAAAAACCCAAACGCAAACGACCTAAAATAATCCGGATGATGAATTTGGCAGAAATGGGATCAACTTTTTTAAGAAGCTCAAGTAAGCCATTCAACTTGCGTTGCTGAGATTGATCTCCACTTTCTTGTGCAATTAAAAATAAATGTTGGTACGCTTGTTGAATTGAAAAATTGTGCTGTTGAGTGACAGCATTTTTTAAAATTTCTTCGGCGAGCAAACCAAGATCTCCAAGTTTTTTATACTTTTGTTCGACTAATTTTTCTTGCTCAAAATAATCTTGTTCACCAAAGAGAGTTGCCGTATTTATGGCAGCAGTTTTTTGTAAACGAGCAAGGGCTTTCAAAACCGTTTTCACCGCAATTTGGAACTCACGCGATTGATACGGTGGTAATAATTGACCTTGCATCAAGTAACAACTTTCCGCGATTTCGTCGCTTTCTAACTTTTGAAAAAGTTCGGCAAGTACCGCCGTAATTTCTAACCTTGAAGAAATGCCTTCTAATTTTTGGAGATAACTAGAAAATGTGGAAAACTGCATAATTACTCTCTCAATGAATACTTCACTCCTTTAGTGACACCTTTTTTAACAATCACCCCTTTATCTAATAAGTCCTTTATATCACGCAAAATTGTATCTACTGATACATTGGGAAGTACATATTGTGCATCCTGAGAGGTAATTTCTCCCTGTGTATGGAAGAGCTCCAACAACACAATTTGTCGTTCAGAGAGAGCAACTTGCTCACCCAATTCTTTTTTCAGTTTTAAGTCTTTAGAAAGTTTCAACACTTGCTGTTTCACTTTATCAATTTCGATTGCGAGTCCATAACAAAAATACTCTAACCAATACGTCAGATCATTCGTTGATTGTTGTTGAACGGAAAGGAGCGCTTGGTAATATTTTTCGACATCGTCATCAAAGTATTTTTCAATGGAAAAAAACTTTTTAAAGTCATAGTCAGAGCTATACATTACGAGTGTGGTCATTGCACGCGCAGTACGGCCATTTCCTTCAATGAACGGATGAATATAAACAAGTTGATAATGCGTAATCGCGGCTTTAAAAATAGGATGAATTTGCCGACTTTCCCCAGAGTTTAACCATTGAAAAAAGTCATCAACATGAAATGGAATTTCGGCTGACACTGGTGGACGAAAAACGACTGAACCATCTGTCGCACTGCGCACCACCACTTGTTTATCACGATAACTTCCCACGTACTGCGTATCAATAATTTTGTACGTCGTTAGTTTGTGTAATGTTTTTAAAATATCTTCTGAAAAAGAAGATGAGTCCTTTACAAATTTTTCCCACTGATCGATCCACTGCATGACGTTTCGATAATTAATGACTTCTTGGATGTCACGCTCGCGGGCTATAAAGCCCGCTCGCTCCTCAATCAATTTTGGATCAACTAAGTTATCCAAACGTACGACCTGCTCAGCTTGCTCTTTTGTTAAATCATTGCCTTCGATTTTAGTGCCAAAATGCACGGTGCGAGTTAAAGCATCGTCGCGAAACTTTGCTTCCCACGCAGGAACTAATGCTGCGTGATCAATGATCGCCTTTGCAGCTTCAATTTTAGAAATATACGTAAGCAAATTATTGGTGATGGAAAAATTCGGTTGATACATGCGAGCTTAGTATAACGCAAATTACCGCAAAATATGCAGGGAAAAAATCACTTTATCTAGTAATTTTCAGAACTTCTTGAACAAATTGGGTCGGACTCATTGTCTTCACACCTTGATACACCGGAATAGAAAGGATGTGCTTCTCATCTCCACTCACAAGGTAATCAGCACCTGACTCAACAGCACAAGAAAAAAACATATTATCTTTAGGATCTTGAGATACTTCAATTGGAGTAGTCCCCTCAGCAAGTTCTACAAATGTACTTAGATCAGAAATATATTGACTAATTTGCGCATCAGTCATTTGGTGATATTTTTGAATATTTGGTTTATGCATAACTCGCCCAAACTCTTGGAGAATTGGTCTCGAGAGGACAAGTGTAATATTTCCATCTCTACATGCATCTAACACCGCTCTTATGGTTGGCGATTTTTTTATCACAGCGGAAATCAAAACATTGGTATCAAGGACAATTTTCACGCTTTCCTTGATTCCGCCACAGCTTCATCAATATCATTTTGAAGTTCTTTATCACTCACTCCAGACTTTGATACTCGTTGGCGAACTTCGTCAGTAGTAGCAAAAAAACGATCTCTAGATTCCTGCTTAATACGCTGAACTTCGCGATATTCAGAAGCTGGAATGATAGCGACCATCACTTGTCCTGCACGTTTGACAAGAAAACTTTGACCTTGATAATACGTTTGATTTACGAGTTCACCCGCTTTCTGGCGGAGCTCCATCATACTTATAGTTATAGAGGGAGTTCCTGCATTTCCTGGCGGTATATTAAATGGAATTGACACAACAGAATTATATCAATTCATATAATTATGTCAATACAGATTTTGTGTATAATATCCCTATGTCCGATCTTGAAGCTCCAGAAAAAATTACCGAGTTGCCACTCTCACTTGTGCGAAACATGATCATGCTTGCCACAAGCGGTTTTGGTTTGGTTGTCGCACTTGCATGGAATGACTTTGTCAAGAAAATTGTTGAAAGTTACATTGATCCTTACTTTGGAAAAAGTAGTGGCATCGCCTCTCAATTTATTTACGCCTTTACAATCACGTTCATTGCAATTCTTGTAATGATGCAGCTGACGTTTTTACAAAAAAGAATCGAAAATCTTCACGAAAAAGTTACTAAGAGGACTTAAGCTCGTCCCACAAAGCGGTAGGAATTTCATTGACTAAATCACTTGCATTAAAGTTTGGTCCAACTTTTTCGTATAACCGATCACCAGCTTTTTTATTCACTTCACTTGCAACAACCGCAGAGACCATCTGTTCTTGTGTTGTGTATAATCCTGCGACCAATCCGGCCAAAACGTCCCCGGTCCCACCTTTTGTCATCCCTGCATTTCCTCCACTCACCTCCACAAAAACCTCGTTATTAAATACAAAATCTTTTTCACCTTTGAGAACAACCGTCACACCGCCTAACTCCTTACTCAGTTCTTGTAACTTCGTGGGGGTTAATTTTTTCAAATCTCCAAAATCCTTGTTTAGTGAGGAAACAACTCTTTCTAGCTCACCCCAATGTGGCGTAATGATCATTTGTGGTTGGAGCAACTGTGGGTCAACTTCTTGCAACGCACCTGCATCAATGACCCATTTTTTGTGCGAATACTTTTTAAGTAAATCATCTACGACGCGCTTTGTTTCTGCATCTCGTGTCATCCCCGGCCCAATTAAAATGCAATCAGCTTCTTCTATATAATTTTCAATATCTTCACGCGCAATCACAATACCATTCCAAAAATTCTTTTTAGCTTCCATGATGAGTTCGTTATTTGAAGGCACTGATGAGTAAAAAACCATGTCAACAAATTTCGAAGCCACATCCAAACTCCATTTACTCGCTGCATGAAAAAGGTCTGATCCACCGATGATTAATAGCTTGCCGTTGTCTCCCTTGTGTGAGTCCGATAACGGCGTCTTAATTTGGTGAAAGTAATCAGCAATTGTCATAAAGAAATAATTTCTATGTCACCCATGTATTTTTCAATCTCATCTTTCATACGCTCTTCGGTAGTTGTCACAATTGACTGACCACGCTGGAGCAAAGAAAAAACATCCTGGCGATGTTCCGCGTCCAACTCAGAAAGTATATCATCTAACAAAAGCACTGGCTGGATACCTGTCTGTTGTTGCATATAGGATAACTCACACGTTTTAAGCCACAGCACTGCTAAACGTTGCTGTCCACGAGAGCCGTATGCCGCAATATTTAAAGAATGGGAATCAATCTTCAACTCTACTTCAAAATCATCTTTATGTGGACCAATTAAAGTGTGTCCTGCAGCAATTTCCCTTTCTGCGTATTCTTGAATTCGTGATTCACTCATCACTGATGGCAAGTACTGTATTTCTAGTAAAAAAGGAAATTGCACAGTTGGGAAAAAAGTAAAAAGTTGTCTTCTTTTTTCTTGCACGATTTGTCCATGCTTTACAATGAGGTCCGTCCAATACGTTAAAACAGACCTCTGCATTAATCCTTCTCTGATTTGTTGTAAAAAACGGTTTCGTCGTTTCAACGCTTCTTCATACGTTTTGAGCGATTGCATGTATTCTTTATCAGTCATTGATAATAATGTATCAATGAACTGACGACGCCGGCTCGGAGACCCTTCAATCAAACGCATGTCTTCAGGACGAAATGTAACTGTAAAAAAATTTCCCACGAAGTTTTTTTTCAAACGGCGTACGTTATTCACTGCATAAAGCCGTGTCTGCGTTTTGCGTTGTTGAACAACTCCGCGCGTTAATGTCACTTCCAATTCTGTTTCTTCTCCGTTTTTTATTTTTCCTTTTACTCTACCAATCTCTTGTCCGAACGAAATCATTTCTTCAATCTTTTCAGCGCGAAAACTCTCGCCCGTCGTCAGCAAAGAAATCGCTTCAATCACAGAAGTTTTTCCGGCGGCATTGTGACCGATAAAAACAGTTGTATTTTTGGTAAAGAAAAACGTTCGCTGCGTATAATTACGAAAATGTTGAAGTGAAATGACTTCTACATACATACTAGGACTTGTATTCTATATTAAAGAATGAAAAAGTCCGTTGCGGAATTGACATGTATCCTGGAGCACGTAAATTAAAAATAGTTTTAAAGTCGTTACCAGAAATATCAATATTGCCGCGATTCGTGGAAAGGTGCACAGTAGCCGTTTCCCCACTATTTGTGTAACTTACAGAAACTGCATTTACATTTGTGACACCTCCCCCAGCTTTGTTCGCAAAGTCACGCAGCTCTGCCATTGAGTATGGATTTCCGCCCCCGCCACCCACGTGACAATCGTTAATTGTGATTGGCTGAATACGACCAGTATCTGCGCCATTTGGATTATTGCGTACGATCCATGCATTAATAATGTCACTAAATTCCTCTTGCGACAGCCACGGATGACTTCGGCCACAACTTGGCGAAGAATTATAGTAATTTTGCCGATACCAAGAACGGTAAAACCAGGGTGAGCCAGCAATTTTTTCATACGCATCACCAGTCCAACAATTTTTATTGCCGCACTTCGTATCCCAACCAACCGGAGTGCCATACCCACCAGTAGTTGCAGAAAAGTACGTCACCACATCAGGAATGACCTGTCCACGTGTTTCATCCACGGCGGCTTTCCATTCTGCAGGAGGATTTTGTGACTTCGACTTCAAAAAAACTTGTCCCGGGCAACCATCAATAACACAAATTGTTTCGCCACTTTGTTTGTAGCGCAGTGCATATGTGCGCGCTGCAACTGCTTGTGCCTTGAGCGCTTCTTTCGGATAGCTAGAAGGCATTTCTGCTACACCATATAAATACGTTGTTTCAAAATTAATGGAACCTGAGCCAGCAACATTAATATTTCCGCCAGTGTCACGGCTTTCTGGCTGTTTGCCATAATATGCTTGCAAAATATCTTTATATGACTGGCCAGACATCGCACGACCTTTTGCACCGTATTGACTCAAACCTTTACGATGTGTGTACGCACCAAAACTAAATACGGCAAAAGAATTTCCCGGAGCTTGAGGCTTAAAAGCAATCGATGCATTAAAGTCATCACCTTCCGGAACTTCTCCTACTGACGTGGTAAATGTTCCCGAACGTGCATTCAAAATTTCTTGTTGCTTTGCGGAGAGCGCCGCAATTTTACTACTTAAATCTTGTTGATACGCTTTAGCGCCACTAATTTCTTTTTGGAAAAATGCAACCTGACTGTTGAGTTGGTCTGTAAATGCCGCAAGACGTTTCTGCGTCTCTTCTAAATGTTTTTTTTCATCTTCAAGTCCTTTAATTTGTTCACCAGTTTGGTGAATGAGTTGATTGTCATGATTTTCAGCGGCGGTACGATA